>NZ_JAMXXC010000007.1:0-128878 GCF_024129855.1 Acinetobacter lwoffii | reverse complement strand
CCACGTTGCCGAGCGAGATGACATAGTTGCCATCGTTATGCATGGTTTTAGGCACCATCCAGTGCGGTGCTTCCTGTGATTTTTCATCTGAAAGCAGGAAGAAGGTTTTATCTTCAGTCACCGGGACATTCAGCGGGGCACCCTGTTCTTTCCAGTCCGGGAACAGCTCGTTCATGGCACGCGGTTCAAGCACAGCACCAGACAGAATATGCGCACCGACTTCGGACCCTTTTTCTACGACACAAACGGACAAATCGTTTAAGTTGTTTTCAATTGCAAGTTGACGGATTTTGATCGCAGCAGAAAGACCCGCAGGGCCTGCGCCTACGATGACGACGTCAAACTCCATCGATTCACGTTCGATGTGTTCCATGTAGGACTCCTCATATTACTATTCGGTGGCAACCATAATCATATGATTGGGTGCTGCCATAAGTGTTCTTGGTTCCTAGACACAAAAATGCTGGTGTCTTTGATAATCTGGGCTAGTATAGTTTTAAAGCCGGTTTTAGCCAATTGGCTGAAACATATTATTTTTCCGTCATTAAGGTCTTCTTTTATGGATAAGCCAGTACCCAGCACAAATCCGACGAAAAAAGTAACTTATCCCGATGATAAAAATTTAATGGATATCGCACAATACTTAAAAGATGCACAGGGCAGTCACAAAAGGTCAATACCCCCTTTGGAGCAATGGCAGCCAAAGCATTGTGGCACAATGGATCTCAAGGTTTTAGCCAACGGCGAATGGTGGCACGAAGGTCAATTGATCAAGCGTCAGCCGATGATTGACCTGTTTGCAACGGTGCTCTGGAAAGAAAACGATAAATTCTATCTAAAAACACCAGTAGAAATGATTGAAATCGAAGTTGAAGATGAACCTTTATTTGTCAATCAGGTCGATCAGGTTGAGATCAATGGAGTGACTTATCTGCAACTGGGCACAACCACGCAAGACCTGATTATTGTCGATGCTGAACATCCAATCTTTATGCGTGAATACAAAGGTGAGTTGAGGCCTTATGTGCATGTGCGTTTTGGGATTAATGCACTGATTCAGCGTGCGGCATTTTTACATCTGGTCGAGATGGGAGAGCTTGATGAAAATCCGGCAGGCGAAACCGTTTTAAGTTTGAAAAGTGGTGATTTAGACTTGCATTTGAGCACCTGAGGTTTAAGCTTGAACGCTAGAAATTTCAAACAAGCCACCTCCAACGTTATGAGCGCTATTCAACCAATTTCCCAGCTATTAGACTCGATGCCCAATGCCACGGCAGATGCGCCTATTGGCATTTTTGACTCAGGCGTAGGCGGCTTGTCAGTCGCCCTGGAAATTGCCCGTCATTTGCCTAATGAGCGCTTTGTCTATTATGCGGATACTGCGCATGTGCCTTATGGTCCGAGAGATGATCAGGAAATTCGTGCCTTGACGGCTCAGGCGATTGAATGGCTTTATCGTCAAGGTTGTAAAGTTGCGGTGGTGGCTTGTAATACCGCTTCCGCTTTTAGTCTGGATTATTTGCGTGACTATTATGGTGAAAACTTTCCGATTATCGGTTTAGTACCCGCGCTTAAACCGGCGGTCCTGAATACCCAGTCGAAAACGGTGGCGGTATTGGCCACGCCCGCGACCTTCCGCGGCCAACTGATTAAAGATGTCATTTCCCGTTTTGCCGAACCGGCTCAAGTCAAAGTCCTGCCTGTGACCAGTCTGGATCTGGTGCCTTTTGTTGAGGCTGGGGAGCAGATGAGTGCAGCCTGTTTGCAGACATTAAAAGAGATTTTACAACCAGTTGTAGATCAGGGCGCTGATTATTTAGTGTTAGGATGTACACATTACCCCTTCCTAAAATCGTCAATTCAGTATATTTTTGGTCAAAAGCTGACATTAATTGACTCAGGATTCGCGGTTGCAAGACAAACGGCCCGAATTTTAATTAAAAATGGGTTATTATTTGAGCATGAGTCTAAAGAAAGCGTGAAAATTGAATTGGTGGTGAGTGGGCAGAATGCTGAACAGCTCCGACCGATTTTGCAGCACCTGATTCCGGCCGATTTAAAATGGCAGGTCAGTAATATGAGTGCAGTTTAAAACTCATTTTTATAATTTAAGAAGAAAGATATTTTGATTTTGGGGTGGCCATATTGGGTAAAGAAGCATGTGATGATGCATTTTTTACCCAAATGTACAGGAGAAGAGGATAGCCCATGCTGGATAAACGGTACCAAGTGTTCATCTCAACCTCTGGGGCAGAAATGCAACCGGAGCGTATCATTCTGTCTCAAACACTGGTAGGAATGGGGTTTTTCTCGTGGGGACTGGAACAGCGTACACCGCTGAATACTGCATTTGCACGCCGCCAGATTGATGACTGTGATTATGTCGTGATTCTGCTGGGAAGCCAGTATGGAGAGCAGTCGGTATCGGGTGTTGGCTATATGCATCTCGAATATATTTATGCAGTGACCAAGCAAAAACCGATTATTGTGTTTATGCATGATGATCCGGCATCACGTGAAAGTGCATTGCATGATGCCAAACCGGAATTACAGGAAAAATTTAAGGAATTCCGTCAGTTATTACAGCAGGAAGTCGATCAGGTCTTTACTTACCGCAGCCTGCGAGATCTGGAAATGGCAGTGCGTTTTAACATGCCGCAAATGTTGGAGCGCTATCCGGTGACTGGCTGGGTGCGTCCGCAAAATACTCAGGCGCTACATGACGAGATTGATCAGCTGAAAGCCAAAGTGGCTCAACTGGAACGTGATGGTGGAACTGCAGAAGTTGATCCATTCCTAAGCTTGCCCAAAGTAGCGATGCATGAAATTTTTTCTTTTGAATACCGGATGCATGCTTATCAGGATGGTAACTTCAAGGAAATCAAAGTCCAGAAGAAACTGACTTGGGCGCAATTGTTGGCGTTGCTGGGCTCCACCTTTGTCAATCCGACCCCTGAGGAATTTTTCTCGAAGCGCATGAATGAATATCTGAATGAAACCGGTTTGCAGGATGCACGGGTACAGATGCCGCGTGCACATGCAGTGGCGCGTGCCCAGATGAATATCCGTGCCTTGCATAGTTTAAAAATTCAAATGCGCCAGAATGACTGGATTGTGCCATCCGGTCGTGATGACCGACAGCGCATGCTGTGGCAGATCACGCCAAAAGCGCAAAAATTGCTGGATAGCAGCTTGCTGGATTTAGATCGCACTTTTCAATATAAGTCAGCGTATTAATCCATAGAGAGAATAAATAAAAAGCTGTTAAAGTACAGGGGTTGATATCCTGACGGACGAACTGAATGTATTCTCCTGCTAAAGCGAAAGTGACGATTATATTGGCAAACTTGGGCACACCAGATGAGCCTACGATTCCAGCGGTACGCCGTTTCCTCAAGCAGTTTTTATCTGACCAGCGTGTGATTGAAATTCCCAAACCGATCTGGCAAATCATTCTGCGCTTATTCATTTTGCCCTTCCGTCCAAAGCGGGTAGCACAGGCCTATGCGCAAGTATGGGGACAGGATTCGCCGATGCGTGAAATTCTGTTTGAGCAGGTCGCAGCAGTCAAGACGCATCTCACCCAGCTGTATCCGCAGTTTGAGCTGAATGTGGTACCCGCCATGACCTATGGCAATCCCAACATTCAGGATGTCTTGGCACAAGTCTCCGCGCAGCCACAGGAACACGTAATTCTATTTCCCCTGTTTCCCCAATATTCAGCCACGTCGACCGCACCTCTATACGATGCGGTGGCGAAATGGGTAGTTAAACAGCGTAATTTACCCGGTTTGACAGTGATCCGGGATTATTATCAACATCCTTTATTTATCCAGTCGTTGGCTCAAAGTGTACGTGATTATCAGGCAATTCATGGTCAACCAGAGAAATTATTGATGTCTTTCCACGGCATTCCACAGCCTTATGCTGATAAAGGCGATCCTTATGCCGACCGTTGCCGCATCACGGGTAAATTGGTGGCGGAAGCACTAGGTTTAAGCGAAGATCAATATGCGATCAGCTTTCAGTCGCGGTTTGGCAAACAGGAGTGGATCAAGCCCTATACCGATGTTTTGCTCGAAGATTGGGCCAAGCAAGGGGTGAAATCAATTCAGGTGATGAGTCCGGCATTTTCCGCGGACTGTCTGGAAACGCTTGAAGAGCTGGCAATCGAAAATGCCGAGACATTTAAAGCACTCGGCGGTGAAAGCTATCGCTATATTCCTGCTTTAAATAGCCGTGAAGATCATTTGCGATTGCTCAACAGTCTGCTCCAGGCTAATCTGGATGCATTGACACAGACACTTGCCCATTAACTTGCCCGAGGTTTTTCACCCCATGTTACAAGTCAAAATTGTTCCAGTTACTGCATTTCAGCAAAACTGTTCGATCGTTTGGGATGCGGACACTAAAGAAGCCATTTTGATTGATGCGGGGGGCGAACCTGAAAAACTCAAAGCTGAAGTTGAAGCGCTGGGTTTAACGGTTAAAGCCTTGTGGCTCACTCATGGCCATCTGGATCATGCGGGTGCGGTGGGTGCATTAAAAAAGGCCTGGAATGTACCGGTAATCGGACCACATAAGGAAGATGCATTCTGGCTTGACATGATTCAAGAAGTTTCGGCACGTTATGGTTTTCCGATTCCGGAAAAAGTTGAAGTGACCCAGTGGCTGGAAGGTGGTGAAGTGCTCAAACTCGGCAATGAGGAGTTCGAAGTGCGTTTTGCTCCAGGCCATACGCCGGGTCACGTGATGTTCTATAACAAAAATTATGACTTGTTATGGACAGGTGATGTCTTGTTCAAAGGCTCAATTGGCCGGACTGATTTCCCGCGTGGCAACCATCAGCAGCTCTTAGATTCAATTCAGCGTGAATGTTTCAGCCTGCCAGATGAAACTCAATTCATTTCAGGACATGGGCCGATCAGCACCATTGGTTTTGAAAAGCAGTATAATCCGTTTGTTGCAGGTAAAGCGGGTTAAAAGCGTAAATAAAAGACCAACATAGTTTGGTCTTTTATCTTTATTCTGAAAAGGGATTATTGCGAAGTTGTCGCGTTTGCATGTGTATGAGCCAAGCGGCAAAAGCAAAAAGCACACCCAATACAATAAATAAACTATCTTGTTGGAAAATGCCGACTCCCAACGAAAGAAGTGCGAGTAGACCAACCCCAATTAATATGACTCTTAAAATAATATAACCCATATTATTGCTCTAAAAATAATGTGAAAATTTAGAGTAGAACAATAATACTAAGGCTTTATGAAAGATGTTAATTCGTGTTGCTTTATCTAAGTAATTTTATAAAATTCATATGATTTATTTACTTAATTTCGACAAGATTCTGCTTTCAGACAGAATTTTCGACAGGGAAGACCTTTATTCTTCGCTGTTATCGGCTTGCGGTGCATCTTGGGTGGGCAAACTATATTCCTCATTGGCCCAAGCCCCCAGATCAATCATCTTGCAACGTTCTGAGCAAAAAGGACGGAATTCATTATCTTCCCATGTGGTCAGCTTGCCACAGCGCGGACAGTTTAAAGTGGTAGGCATGGGACGACTCCAAAGAAAAATAAAGGTTCGATTAGGCAAATATAGCCGCGCTTGTTAGACTTATGCGGTTTTTATTAGTTTGATCTGATTATGCCGATTCGTCAATTTCAAGCACAGCGTATGCATGCGCCCCGTGATTTTCAAAGCATCAGTCCTGAACCGGTCTGCGTCGAAGTGGGAGCGGGTAAAGGTAAACATGCCTTGTTATTCAGCAAGAACAATCCCGACACTCAACTGATTGCAATTGAACGTACCCGTGAAAAATTTCTGGCAATGCAAAAACAGCATGCTGTTGAGGGTCAAACTAATTTACAAACCGTTCATGCCGATGCTTTACCGTGGATCGTGCATGCACTGTATCCGCAGCAGGTCGAACAATTCTTTATTTTATATCCAAATCCTGAACCGCATAATCCGGCACAGCGCTGGGTCAATATGCCATTTTTTGAGTTTCTACTTTCCCGCCTGAAAACCGGGGGAACGATTACTTTGGCCAGTAATATTCCTGCCTATATCGAAGAAGCAGAAATACAAGTGCGAGAGCTCTGGAAGCTACCTTTTGTCAAAGAAGTGATTGCTGCAGATTCGGCGCGTACCCATTTTGAAATTAAATATCTGGAGCGCGGTGAACTATGCCAGCAACTGATCATCAGCAAGCCTGAAAGATATGTAACGCGCTTTGATGATTTCCAGCCTTTGCAAGGGCAGAATGCCACCGTCTCGGAATAATCAGATGAGCAAACGCATTGCTATTGTGGGTGCAGGCCCCGCAGGCTTAATGGCAGCAGAAGTGCTCAGTCAGTTTGATTATGAGCTGCATGTCTATGAGCAGAAACCGTCTGCTGCGCGTAAATTCCTGATGGCAGGCAAAACCGGTCTGAATATTTCCCATGCCGAGCCTGTGCCACAGTTTGTACAACGTTATGATCAGGTGGAGTGGTTGTCTCCCTGGATCAAACGCTGGGATGCGCTCTGGATTCAAGACTGGATGAAGCAGCTTGGTATTGAACCTTATATCGGTTCGTCTGGCCGGGTATTTCCTACAGAGATGAAAGCCGCGCCCTTGCTGCGTGCCTGGCTCAAGCGTTTGGCCAGTGATGATGTTCAGTTTCATTACCGGCATAAAGTCAGCCAGTTAGAGCAACAACAGCTTGAGCTGCATGATCTGAAAAATAATGAATATCGCACTGAACATTTTGATGCCATTATTCTGGCTTGTGGGGCAGTGTCTTGGTCAGCGTTGGGGAGTGATGGTGCATGGCAAGCATGGCTGAAACCGGATGAAATTGAGCCTTTCCAAGCCAGTAATGCCGGAGTGGAATATCCTTGGTCTCGGTTTATGCAGCCAGTCTTTGGTCAGCCGCTGAAACGTGTTGCAGCATGGGTTGGGCAAGGTGAAAAGACCATCGGCGATATCGTGATCAGTCATTATGGTCTGGAAAGTGGTCTGATCTATAAGCAGGGGCGTGGCTTACGCGAGCAACTAAAACAGGGGCAGCCTATGCAGCTGCATCTGGACCTCTTCCCAAATCAAAGCATCGAACAGCTTGTGCAAAAAATACAGCCAAGTAAGAAGCAGTCTTTAACTAATGTCTGGCGTAAAGCCGGATTGGACGGTGCCAAGGCGGCTCTGGTACGGGAACTGGTGGCCAAAGCGGTATGGCAAGATCCTGCTGAATTAGCCAAAAAAATTAAACATTTGACCATTCCACTCACAGGTTTCCGCCCGATTGAAGAGGCGATTAGCTGTGCAGGTGGTGTCAAGCGTGAAGTGTTGTCAGAACAGCTACAATTGAAATCTAACCCACATGTATTTCTTTGCGGAGAAATGCTGGACTGGGATGCACCGACCGGCGGTTATCTACTGACAGCCTGTTTTGCCACAGGGCGTGCAGCGGGTGAAGGTGTGCATCAGTTTCTGACAGCAGATTAAGTCATTTTATAGCTAGGATGATCTAGTATTTATACTGAATGCAGACTCAACAGATCCGGCCTTGTTCATTCACGCTGTTTTAAAGCTGCCAGTTCAGCTTAGATTATTTTTGTATTTTATCTAAACTGTGTGTCAATCTAGCATCCTAGACTATTCCTTCACTTGCCGGGAAGCTGGTTCTTTCTTGGCGAGATCCGGATATTGCGAACGCCAGCGTTCCAGCTGTTCTTGGGCGTGTAGATATTTCCCTAGACCCTTTACATTCTCACTGGCTTCATTTACAGGCGTAGCTTGAGTCTTGGGAGTATTGAGTAATTGGTCCTGATGTTCCCAGTACTGATACATCAAACCCTGAATATAACGGCCCTGTTCGGTTTTCAGCTCTAAAGCCTTCAGCATATTCAGGGCTGACTGGACATGATCACGCTGACGTTGCTGGACAAATTCTGCGGTCATGTTTTCATCATCGCGCATGCCGTTTAATTCTTTTTCCAGATCACTACTCATGTCCTGAAAGCGCTGTTCATAATCCGTCAATGCAGCAATATCATGCGGATCATCGGCAGTTTGAGGAAAGTCTTTCAGTGGTTCGGTTTTCAGTTCCTGCATGACTTGATCTGAAGCCGTGTTATCTGTTGTGGCTTCAGTCGGAGTCTCTGAAGTTTTCTGATCACATGCCATTAGCAGCATGGCTACGGCGAACAGCGCCGTTCGTGTCATTCCTGGTATTTTATGCATGATCGCCTCCTGTTCTTTAATTACTTTTCTTGAACACATAGATATGGGTGACATAAGGAAAATCAATCATTTCCTCTGCGCTTTTGGCTGTATATTGCTGGATGATCTGTTCAAATTGTTGTTTTAACTGTGCCTGCTGCTGTTCAGGTAGAGCTGCAATAAAACTGGTGGAGAGCAGCCGCTTGGATACCACCTGCTCGACATTGCCATGCTGTTGCTGGGTCATTGTGGTTTCTGCATAGGGCTGAAATAGCGTTTGCTGTGCAAAGACCTCGCGCCAGGTGCCGCTATGATAGCGCGGCGTATCGCCTTCCAAGGGGGCAATACAATCGGCCAAGGCTTGAACCCAGTCGATCCGAGTATCGCGCTGATTCCAAATTAACACCAGACAACCCTGCGGTTTGAGTACCCGATCTAATTCTTGTAAGGTAGCAGAATCGGCAAACCAGTGAAATGACTGTGCACAAAATACCGCATTCAGGCTATGATCAGGCAGGGGAAGTTGATGGCTAACGCCTTCAATTGCATGAATGTCCGGATGCGCCTGTTTTAATTGAGCCAGCATTTCCGGGACAGGATCAATCGCGATAATGTGCTTACTGAGCGGGCGTAAATAGGGGATAAACTTGCCAGTTCCACTACCCAAATCCAAAAGATGCGCATCTGCAGGCAAAGCCAGCGTTTCACTCAGCCACTGGCTGATTTCTGCCGGATAATCGGGACGCACTTGCTGATAGAGCTCAGCCGACGCACTAAAACCCCGTTTTGCTGCAGGATGTAATGATTGTGTCATATTTTGCGCTTTTTAATCTTTTTGATCGATATAAAATAGCATATTCACTTTTTTGACAGCGTTCATTGACTGAATTGTTGTGGAAGGGTTCGATTTACCAGCATGGGAAAGTTATGGACAAGCAGATTGTTTTTGAAGATGAACATATACGCGCGATTTTTATGCCGGGATCTTCTTCAGAACTGATTTTTTCATTTGGCGATTTGATTACCCGTGCCAAGGGCCTCAACATCAATGCAGAAAAGTCACTGGCGAAATTCGAGTTTAATGTGCTTGGTATTATGCCTAAGCATAAATCCTGGTTTCCGCAAGGTTCCATGTGGAACATGTTGCAAGCCATCGCAGATCTGATTGCGCCGTTTCAGCAGCGTATTGCGTATGGCGGTTCGATGGGTGGCTATGCCGCGATCAAATATTCCCGTGCCTTGGGCGTGCAACGGGTGGTGGCGATGGTGCCGCAATATTCGATTGATCCGGAAGATGTACATGATGCCCGCTATAACATGTTCTATCAGCCAGAGCTGAATGCCAATATGCGGGTTGCGGCCGAAGATATCGACAACACCTGCGAATATATTATTGTCTATGATCCTTACTGTGCCGAAGATCGTGCCCATTATCTGAAATTAGAGGCGCTGATTCCGCATCATCATGTGCTGCATTTACCTTTTACCGGACATGATGCGATCGCAGTTTTGGCCAGTTCCGAATTGCTCTATGACTTTTTGGTGCATGAATATGAGCCAAGCTATTTCTATCAGAAAATGCGCCGGGTCAAGAAAAACAGCAAGTTCTATTATCGCAAGGTGATTGAAAATGTCTTGCCACGACACCGCATGGCTTTGGGACACATTCTGAAAAACAACGATCTGCAACTGGATAACCAGTTTTTTGATGCCAGCCAGAAACAGGTGATTTTGCGGGAACTGTTACGCAATAAACAGGTTGATCAGCATGACCTGCTCAAACTGGGCATTCATGTGAATTTGCCGCAGGAAAATCGTCAGCTGTTATTGGACCACTATGGACATGGTCTGGTATTTAATGTCATCAGCCATAAAATCGAAAGTTATGCAGAAGGCGCAATTGCCCTGAACCATAAATTCCTGATTCCGATTTATGCCAAAGGTAATGGTTTATTGAGCATTAACCTGAATGATGAACGTTATCTGGTGGTGATGAACGACCGGCATATCATGAAACTGATCAAGGAACAGGATGAGCTCAGTCTGGGTATGCACCCGATTTTAATGAAGCGTTATAGCGATTTTTATATGTTTAGCTATAAGCAGCTGAATCTGAGTACCAATGAGTATGGTGCTGCTGCTTTTATCAACGATAGTGACAAAAATACGCAGTTTGTGACGCACAGCGAGATAAATTAAATAAAATTTTTATAAAAAACAATTACTTGACTTGTGATGAGCTTGGCATAATATAGAGATAAGCGGTATAAATAATAAACCAATTATATCGTTCCCGATGGTTGAAACGAAGAAGGGGATCTCTATGATGCAAGCGACTCGGATGATGCAAGTATGTTTTATCTTCGGTTTGGTTCTACCCAATCTGGCACATGCAGAAACTGTGCATCCTGCAGTGATCATGGTCAGTGCGTCCATCATCTTTATGATTATTCTGTCCGTGTATGTGGTGTATCGTATCCGCAAGTCACTACGTAATCATATGGATAAACCGCTGGATTAATTGCATCAGGCTGGAAACGGGTTGAAAAGACTCAATGACTTGTTTTAAATGACAGACATAAATTGTCAAACAGGATTGAGGGAACAGCCATGAAAGCCGTTTATTTAGACTATGCTTCTTTAGACCAGCAGGATTTGGACTTTCAGGCACTGCATGCAGTATTTGATTCACTAGTTTTGTATCCGGCGACCTCGGCTGCCGAGATTGCATCCCGTGTAGCTGGTTTCGATGTCATCATTACGAATAAGGTGATGATCGATGCAGCTACGATTCAGCAATGCCCTCAACTCAAACTCATTTTAATCTCTGCAACCGGCACCAATAATGTCGACCTTGAGGCGGCCAAAGCGCAAGGGATCGTCGTGTGTAACTGTCAGGCTTATGGCACTTCGGCAGTCGCGCAGCATACCATCATGTTGATGCTCAATCTGGCGACTTCATTCCTGTCTTATCAACGTGCATTAGAACAAGGCGAATGGCAAAAAGCCAGTCAGTTCTGTTTGCTGGATGCGCCAATTGTCGAGCTGGCCGGAAAAACATTGGGCATTGTGGGTTATGGCGAACTGGGTCATGCGGTGGCGAAACTGGCCGAGGCCTTTGGCATGAAAGTTCTCATTGCTGCGTTGCCAAACCGTGCAGCGGATGCATCTCGTGTGCCATTTGCCGAACTGCTTACTCAAGTCGATTTTCTCAGTCTGCATTGTCCACTCACTGAAGATACCCGACATTTAATCAGTCATGCTGAGCTGGATGCAATGAAAAGCAGTGCATTTTTAATTAACTGTGCGCGTGGCGGCATTGTCGATGAAGCGGCATTGGCTGAGGCGTTGCGAGCAGGCAAGATTGCCGGTGCAGCGACAGATGTTCTAACGGTAGAGCCACCGAAACAGGGCAATGTGTTACTTGATTCAACGATTCCCAACCTGATTGTGACGCCACATAATGCCTGGGGCAGTGTCGATGCAAGACAACGGATTGTGGATCAGATGGTGGAAAATGTAGCAGCATTTAAACAAGGTCAGCCGATCCGACAGGTCAATTGATAAATCGTGTCAATACAAGATAATAGTTTTATTTTCTAAAAATAAAAAAAGCCCATCACGGGCTTTTTTTATAAATCGGTTACTGCATAACTGGTGGCTGAACCTGAACCAGATTGAGGCTGCATTTGTGGGGTTGCTGTTTGCTGTGGGTTAGCAGAGGACTCACTTAAAGGCTGCTGCACGATAGGTGCCTGTTGTGAATTTCCACGCCAGACTTCTTTGGTCTGCTGGATTTTCTGACCGGTTTGCTGGGCTGCCTGAGTTGCACCCTGATCTACTTTTTGCAGTGTATCTGAGGTTGCAGACTTGGTATTGCTCCAGGCACGGTCTACCCCCGGCTTGATTTTGGCAATGCCTTTTTCCGTTGCTTCACCGACTTTCTCGGCAGTATTAATCACGCCTTCCTGTGCTTTATAGGCAAAGACATGCAGCAGGTTCGGATTTTCACCATAGGGTTTAACCGGTTTAGCAGACTGAGTCGTGGTTTGTGCGAATGCTGGAACAGAAAGCATTAAAGCTGTCGTTAAAATAATTGGGGTTTTGATATTCATTATGGATCGACCTCGAATTCGTCTAAGTGCGGTCTGAGTTTGTTTTTCAGTGTAACGGATAATTGGTCAAAAACAATGAATATCCTGTGAAGAGTGCAGAGCTTTCAGGTTGATCTGTGCCGAAATATTGTAATTTTTAAAGAAAGGGCAGTAGAAATTAGCCCAAGTGTCGAATTGATTTTTAGCAAAATAAAAGCCCTGTTCTTAGACTAGAAACAAGGCGATCTTTTTAATCACATTGTGTCAGGGCATCTTTGGCGAAATGTTCGCGTAAGCTGACAAAGTTCTTCTGTACCCCTGCATCGTGCAGGTCAAATTTTTGTGCAGTGCTAGTACCGTCGCGCTGGAAAGTCGCTGAGCCGGCATCGATTAGAGTCATGCCTTTAAATGACCATTGTTCAATGACACGGTTATTGCCGATATCGCCGGTAAATTCAATCACGCATTTGTCGAGGAATTTGGTCAGTTTGGCCTTGTTGTTGGTCGTGGCTGGAACTACTTCGAGGTTTTGGACTTCCTGTAAGACGCCAACCTGAAGCTGTGGGATTTTGGGTGCAGATGTACAAGCTGTAACTGCGATACTCGCAAGACCAGTCAGAATGAGTGTTTTAAATTTCATATGATTCTTTCTTGTTGAGTGTTGTTAGATTGAGTATAGGAAATATAAAGTGAAATGCCTATAACAAATAGTCTAAATATTGTTTTGGTTGAAGATGTTGAATATCTTGATTTACGACATCAATTTTCTTCATATTAGGGGCAGATAGAAAGCTTATAGACCCCACTATAATAAGCACAAAAATTAATACTATTGCATGGCGTAAGCGGAAAATTTTTAGATCACGAATGTAGATTAACTTTAAATGTTCATAAGCTAATTCTTTTGAAATATCTAGAGAGGTGTCTTCAATTTCATTTTTGTAGTCTTGGACAGATTTTGTGGCAAAGTTCTTTGTTCGCCAAAAAATATTTAATAATTTGAAGTTAAATAAACCACCGCCAAAATATAGCCCTTTTTGATTTGTATTATCTGAAATATGCTTACTAGGATTATCTATTGCGGAGAGTGCTAAAAGTAAAATAAGAACGGTTGCTAGCCACATTACAAAAATTATGGCTGCTAAAGCATGCTGCCACCAAAACTCGTTAATTGTTAAATATTTGAAAATTTCTCTTATTTGAGGAAAAGGAACAATTAAACCTGCTAATAAAGCCCCAATTTTAAAATCTATAGCACGAATATTTTGTTGGGTGTCTTGGATAGCTGAATGAAGAAAATCAAGTTTATCCATTGGCTTGAACCCATGTATTCATCAATATATTTATAACATCACACTCATAGAAATCCGTATAAGGTACTTTGTCACATAGCTTTTTATTGTCATCATTTAAATTTTGGTGAAATACATCAGAAAGAATGATTGGTTTGCGCCATCCTTTGTTTGCATTATTGCAATAGTGAGCTGTTTTTCCAATTAGTTCGCCGATCCAAGTAACTTCATTGATACCACTACCTTTATAGCCAGCTTTTATAACTAAAGCTTGTCCATAATGAAGCCCCATACCAACTTTAAGCTGAGTATAATTTTTTTTCTTAAGTTTTATATTTAAAGTATGAATTAGTGAATTAGCTTTAGCAGCGGTAGTAAATACCTCATTAATTTGGACAGTTGTTTCTGTATTGAATACCCCCCAAACACAATCACCTTCAATATAAATTTGCTGGATATTTTGATTACCGTTAAGGAGCGCAACCAATTCAGAAATATAGGCTCTATATATTTTTGCTAAAACTTTCTTTTGATGTTGAGTAGCTAGGTCTTTTGAACCACGTAGATCAATAAATAAAGCAGAGCAATTTATATGATAGCCGTTGGTGTATGTTAGATCATCTATACCAGGTACTTTATTACTCTCTTGATAATTATTATCTGAAGAGTCTAATATTTCATCAATTCTTTCACGGCTTTTTTCAAAATCATATGATTTTTAATTTGCTTGCATTTTTTATTCATTCATTAAAAACCCCACTAACTTATAGCGGGGTTTTGTTTAACTTTCAAGCAATTATGGCTTAGTGCTGTAACACCGAAATATCTGCCACTTTGGTAAACAACTCACGTAACTGAGCAAGCATACGTAAACGGTTTGCTTTTAAGTCAGCATCATCAGCCATCACCATTACGCCGTCAAAGAATGCATCCACTGGCGCACGAAGAGCAGCAAGTGCAGACAACGCAGCAGTGTAGTCTTTAGCAGCAAATAACGGCTCAACCACAGGCGTGATTTTCGCAAGTTCAGCGAACAATGCTTTCTCAGCATCTTCAACCAGATTCGCTTCAACCACAGCACCTTCAGGTGTTGCTTCTTTTGCAAGAATATTCGCAACACGCTTGTTGGCAGCAGCAAGCGCAGCCGCTTCAGGCAAGGCACGGAAGTGGTTGACTGCATTTACACGCTTGTCAAAATCAAGCGGAGATTTTGGTGAAAGCGCTTGAACAGCTTGAATCACATCAACCGCAACGCCTTGGTCTTCGTATTTCGCACGGTAACGACCTTCAAGGAATGCAACCGCATCCGCCAAAGTCTTGTCGTGATCTTTCAATACATCGCCATAGGCAGCAAGTGCAAGTTTGATCAAATCTTCGATTGAAACATCAAGCTCGTTTTCAGTTACCAGACGTAAAATACCAATCGCAGAGCGACGCAGTGCAAACGGGTCTTTAGAACCTGTAGGTGCTTGACCAATACCGAAAATACCTGTGAGCGTGTCTAAACGATCCGCAAGGGCAATCGTAGTACCTGTCTTCGTCTTAGGTAAAACGTCACCCGCGAATTTAGGTAGATATTGCTCACCTAAAGACTCAGCCACTTCAGCATTTTCACCTTCAAGACGCGCATAGTAAGTACCCGCGATCCCTTGAAGTTCTGGGAATTCACCCACAAGTTCAGAGGTTAAGTCACATTTTGCAAGAAGCGCCGCTTTTTCAGCATCTTCCGCTTTTGCACCTGTAATAGGCGCAAGTGCTACAGCCAATTTCGCAATACGTTCAGACTTGTTCCAAAGCGTACCCAATTCAGCTTGGAATACCATGTTTGCAAGTTTCTCTTTACGAGATGCAAGCGGTTGCTTTTGATCTTGTAAGAAGAAGAATTCAGCATCTGACAAACGTGGACGAACCACTTTCTCGTTACCTTCAATAATTTGTGTCGGGTCTTTCGACTCGATGTTTGACACAGTAATGAAGTAAGGTTGAAGTTTATTGTCAGCGTTCACTAAGCAGAAGTACTTCTGGTTGTCCTGCATCGTGGTGATCAATGCTTCTTGAGGAACAGCAAGGAAGCGTTCTTCGAAGCTTGCACGAAGCGCAACAGGCCATTCAACGAGTGCAGTCACTTCGTCACGAAGATCCGCAGGGACAATTGCAATGGCATTCACTTCATCAGCAAGTGCTTTGACTTGTTGATCGATGATGGCTTGACGCTCTTCAAAAGACGCTACAACGTAAGCCGCTTTTAACTTCGCTAAGTATTCGTCTGCATGCGTTAAAGTGATTGCTTCAGGTGCATGGAAACGGTGGCCATAAGTCACGTTACCTGCTTTGTGGTCTTGAATTGTTGCATCAACCACATCGTTGTCTTTCAACAACACAACCCATTTCACAGGACGTACGAATTCAGTACGGCTTGCCGCAGAACGCATACGTTTTGCGATTGGAAGATTATCCAATGCATTTTGTAAAATTTGTGGCAATAAAACGTCAAGGCTTTGACCTTTGACATCTTTTAAATAGCATACTTTTTCAACTTTACCTGCTTGGAAAGTTGATACTTGATCAACCGTGATGCCTTGACCACGCATAAAGCCTTCAAGTGCTTTCGTCGGGTTGCCTTCAGCATCAAAGGCTGCCTGTTTGGCAGGGCCGTCAAAACGTTTTTGTATGTCTGCTTGTGCAGCATCAACATTGACAATTTTAAGTGCAAGACGACGAGGTGCTGCATAGGCTTCGATTGAATCAAAAACAAGACCAGCATCTTTTAAGCCTTTTACTGTTTCTGCATGTAAGGCATCACGTAATTTTTTCAGGCTTTTTGGTGGAAGTTCTTCACAACCCAATTCGAACAAAACGGTATGTTTAGACATTATTTGCTCTCCTTGTTTGCTTCTTTCGCTTCTGCTTCAACTTGCGCTTTTAATTGTGCCAACACTTCATCACGTAATGCAGGTTCAGCCATTGGGAAACCAAGTTCCGCACGTGCTGCTACATAGCTGGTCGCAATAGAACGTGCCAATGTACGTACACGTAAAATGTAACGCTGACGTTCAGTCACAGAAATCGCGCCACGCGCATCCAATAAGTTGAAGCTGTGTGATGCTTTCACGACTTGCTCATATGCAGGAAGTGGAAGTTTCGCTTCGATCAAACGTGTTGCTTCAGCTTCGTAGAAATCGAACAATTCAAACATTTTTTCAACGTTGGCATATTCGAAGTTATAGGTCGATTGTTCCACTTCATTTTGATGGAACACATCGCCATACGTTACCGTACCGAACTGGCCTTTGGTCCAAACCAGATCGTAAACTGAGTCTACGCCTTGCAAGTACATGGCAAGACGTTCAAGGCCGTAAGTAATTTCGCCGGTGACTGGGTAGCATTCAACACCACCGACTTGCTGGAAGTACGTGAACTGCGTTACTTCCATACCATTCAGCCAAACTTCCCAACCTAAGCCCCAAGCGCCTAGTGTTGGAGATTCCCAGTTGTCTTCTACGAAACGAATGTCGTGTACCAGTGGATCAATGCCAATCGCTTTTAATGAATCGAGATAAAGCTGCTGGATATTGTCCGGGTTTGGCTTAAGCACCACCTGGAATTGATAATAATGTTGCAAACGGTTCGGGTTTTCACCATAACGACCATCTTTCGGACGACGTGACGGTTGAACATAAGCGGCATTCCAGGTTTCAGGACCCAGCGCACGAAGGAAAGTCGCAGTGTGGAATGTCCCTGCACCCATTTCCATATCATAAGGTTGCAAAATGACGCAGCCTTGCTCCGCCCAGTAAGTTTGTAAGGCAAGAATTAAGCCTTGGAAGGTATCAATATGCGATATGGCGCGACTCATGGTCATCCACTTAAAATTAGAGAAAAATTGTGCTCAATTATAAGGACTTTGCAGGGGAGTGGCAAAGGGTTAATGTACGGATACTTTTTTGAAAAAAATAAAACAGGCTTAAAGGATACGCGGCATTTAGAAGCTTACTGCGATTTTAGCTGTACTGGCCGATACAGGCTGATCTGAAAATCAGGAATAAATCAGATGTATGGCATGCTGTTAAGCGGAGAATCATAAAGTTCAACGGATCTCATACGATTGCGACTCTAAAATTAGTTTAATATTCACGCAATATAATAATGCTTAAAAATAAGGAACTTCATGACCACTTACCAAATTCAATGCCATTTAAAATACAAGGTCGTGCAACCGACAGAATTTATTTTTATGCTTCAGGCGGCACATCATTCCGATCAGAAGATTCTCGGAGAACAACTCAGCTTTAACCTGCCTGTGACATGGCATGAATTTCAGGATGCGCAGCATCAAAATCGTCATGTTCGGCTACAGGTCGAACCCTGTGAGGTTTTTGAGCTGAATTATACGGCGACAGTGGTTCGTCAACCGAGCCTCTGTTTGGAACTTCAGCAAGGTATGAAAGAAGTAACCATTCCTGAGCTGCCCGATGAAGTATTGCCTTATTTGTTGGCCAGCCGTTATTGCAATTCGGATTTATTACTGGAAATGGCAAAACGCTCATTTGGCTGGATGATACCGGGCTATACTCGGGTCAAAGCGATCGAACAGTGGATTTATAATAATATTTTTTATGTGTCGGGGAGTTCTGACCAGTTCACCACTGCCACAGATGTGCTGGTGCATCGCGCAGGCGTATGCCGTGATTTTGCCCATTTAGGCATTGCGCTGTGCCGTGCCTTGGGAATTCCGGCACGCATGGTGGTCGGTTATGTAGAAATTGAAAAGTTTTTACCTGACTTTCATGCCATTTTTGAAGCCTATTTAGATGGTGGATGGGTACAGTTTGATCCGACCCGTTTGGCTCCGGTCGAAAATCTTATTCGGATCGGCACTGGAGTCGATGCCGGAGATGTGGCATTTTCAACTTATTATGGTCAGGTTGAGCTGTTAAAAATCCAGCCCCTGATCAAACCTGAATGAATAGGCAGGCCACAATAAAAATGTTCTGGAAATATACTAAGCAAAATGGTTACAAAGGATTTTTCCATTTCAATAGCGATTGATAGGGGAGCGGTTGTTCTGCAAAAAAAACAGGATCAGTATTTTCAAGCTGAGCGAGATTATTATGGTTTTAAAAAGCTTCGATCGATTCATGATGAAAAGATGTAAAACACAGATGCCTTTCATCTGGCTTGGCTCTATAATGCCCAAAATCTATGAACAATAAGATCAGGCGCACTGTGTTTCACTCCCATCTCGACTGGCTCAATACCTTAAAACCGAATTTCAAAATCCTTCCACTCAAAGACCGTTTGCTCTGCGGAGCTGGGGCACTATTGGGGTTGGTAGTCTCGTCTTTATTGAGTTTATGGATTCTGGGGGATTTTGAAGCCTGGTATATTGCTCCGATGGGCGCATCCTCGGTATTACTTTTTGCAGTGCCGGCCAGCCCTCTGGCGCAGCCCTGGAATATTCTGGTCGGCAACACCATTGCTGCCGTGATTGGCGTGAGCTGTGCCTTGTTAATTGCCAGTCCAACTGAGGCTTTTAGTGTAGCCGTGGCTTTGGCAATTGTCCTGATGATGACCACAGATTCCCTGCATCCACCGAGTGGCGCCGTGGCCATTACCGCAGTGCTGGGCGGCCAGCCGGTGCATGAACTCGGTTATGCCTTTGTATTTTATCCGGTACTACTCAATTCAATTTTACTGATGGTAATTGCCATTGTCTTTAACCGGATGATTGGCAAGGATTATCCGCAGCAAGCTCAACTAAATACTCGTTCCAAGGATCCGACGCCGACCCAGAAAGTCACGATTCAACCGCAGGATATTCAGGAAGTGCTGGATCAGCGCACCGAGCTGCTGGATATCAGCGAATATGACCTGCAAAAAATCATTCTGGAGGCACAAAACCGCGCCAATGCGCGTGCGGTACATGAATTTAGCTGCCAGGATATTATGACGAAGGATGTGGCAACGCTGCATGAAAATGATGATATCCAGCATGCCCTGAACAAGTTCAAGCAGATGAACCTGATGAGCCTGCCCGTCGTCAATGCCGATGAACAACTGATTGGCACGCTGGCGATGTATCAGGTGGTGGAATGGTTCAAGCGCGCTGCCGATGTCCGTAGCAGCTGGGAGCATCAGGTCAAACATATCATGACCCGTAAGGTAATTACGGTGCAGCCTTTACAACCCATTCAGGATCTGGTGCCGTATTTTGTCGAGCGTTCGTTCAACTATATTCCGGTGGTGAGCGAGCAGCAATTGGTGGGAATTATCAGTCGGGCAGATATGATTGCTGCACTCAATCAGGAGCTGAATCATTTTAAAATGAAAGTTTAAAACCGAATTAAAACGGAATTTAACAGAGCATGTGTGATCAACTCTGGTCAGCTTGCCGGCTGAGAAAACTGTAAAATAGTGCCATCGGCAGGGAAAAACACAGCAGAAACAAAAAATGGGAACTAAAATTTTCACTTGAAGGATGCGAGATATAGGCCAGAATCAGGGTTCCCAGTACGCAGCTCATTAAAATCGTGAGGATATTAAACAGCTGATAATGGCGTAGCAGCAGGTGAGTCACTCATAGAAAAGGAAAGACCATCACCCAGTAAGTCAGGCAGATAAAAAAGCTAATCAAAAGCGCTGAAAACAGTCTCATGAAAATGGAGAAAATCCCAGAGCTGGCTTCATGAAATAGCGCATAAGGGAATAAAATTACAGCAATGATCAAAGGTGAAAGTGCGAGGTTAAGCGTCATTTTCCAGGGAGAATTCTGGATCGGTTGAGAGATTAAGTGAAATATCCTGTCCAATATCTATTTGCCACTTTTTGATGTTTTTAATATAGGGACTTTATCATTGTTAAATGCATATCATTTTTCGATGAGAGAAAGATTCAACATATAGGCGATTAATACGACAAAGCACACCGGAGTGTGCTTTGTGGATGGTGTGATGCTTAAAACTTTAATGATTAAATAAAGAACCAGTAAATAAACAGGGAAATAATAAAGATACACATAATATTCAGTACAAAACCGACTTTCATCATTTCGCTTTGCTGGATATGACCGGTTCCAAAAACAATCGCATTGGGTGGGGTAGCTACCGGCAGCATAAAGGCACATGAGGCACCAATACCAATGACAATCACCAGAATTTCTTTGGGCATGCCCATCTGATCCGCAATTGCGGCAAATACTGGTACCAGCAGGGCAGCCGAAGCGGTATTACTGGTAAATTCAGTCAGGAAGATAATAAAAGTGGCGACTACAAAAATAATCATCAGCGGGGAGGCATCACCAAAGGCATTGGCCAGAGTTTGCCCCAGTACCAGCGAACTGCCTGAATCCTTCAGAATGGCACTCAAGGTCAGACCACCACCAAATAGGTACAAGACCCCCCAGTCGGTATTTTCTGCAATCTGTTTCCAGCTTGCGGTACCCAGAATCACCACCATACAGGCAGCCAAAATTGCAATCCAGGTATCTGGCTGGGAAATACCAAAAATTTCGGTGAATTTTTTACTGAAAATCCAGGCAATTGCAGTACAGAGAAAGAGGATCATGGTGGCTATACGGGTGCCGGTCCAGGGAATGTCTTCGGTCACAAATTGTACTTTATGATTTAGTTTTGGACGTAGTACTAGATATAAACTGACCAGCATGGCGGGAAGAATAATGAACATCATCGGCAAGCCGATTTTCATCCAGTCGGCAAAATCATAGCCAAGTGCCTTGGCGGCAATGGCATTCGGAGGTGAACCGACCATGGTGCCCAGTCCGCCAATACTGGCTGAATAGGCAATGCCGAGCAGGATAAAGACAAAAGTTTTACGATCCTTGCTGACATCCAGATGTGAAAGCAAGCCTAAGGCCAAAGGCAGCATCATGGCAGCAGTCGCCGTATTGGAAATCCACATGGACAGCAGCGCCGTCACCACAAAAATCGCCAGTACAGAAATGCCCAGATGCCCTCTGGACATGGAGATGATCCACATGGCAATTTTCCGGTCCAGTTTCTGGATATGCAACGCCGTTGCCAGCGCAAAACCACCAAAAAACAGGAAAATGACAGGATCGGCAAAAGTGGCCAAAGCGGCTTGCGTGGTAATCGGAACCAGTTCTTCACCAGAGGCCATTGGCATAGCCAGCAATACCGCCATTACGGGGACGAGTAACGCTGTAATCGTGATATGAATGGCTTCCGTCAGCCATAAAATACCGATAAAGGCTAAAAGTGCCAGTCCTTTATTGGCATTCTGGTCATAGGGCAGGTAAAGATATAAGCCATAAGCTACAATGGCTGCGACAAAAATAAGGATCCAGCCTTTCAGCAGTCCTTTGGGCATAGCATTGGTCGGGGTAGCTAGGTTGGTCTGAGTCATATGCTCTCCTTGCAAGGTGTTTATTTACGTCATTTTTATATTAGCTTTGAATTTTTAATTTTGTTTTGTTTAAAAAATACCCTATTTAAAGATACTATAACCAGATTGTTGCAATAATCCAGCACTTTGCCAGAGGGCATACAGGCCCAAGCCAAGAAGTAAAGCCAGGACAATCCATTTGAAGTGCTGCTGAGACAAACGATGGCGTATTTTGCCTCCGATCCAGACACCAGCAAGGGCGAATAAGCTGATCCCGATCAGAATATGCTGTTGATGGGTTTCCAGTGTGATCAGAATTGGAAACAGTAAAACTAGCTGGATCAGTTTACCGGCAATGAAATTGAGATTGCTGATAATGACAATATCTGTTTTAGAGAGCTGGCAACTCATTAAATACATCATTAGAAAAGGCGCCATGGCATTGGTCGCACCTCCAATAATGCCGGCCAGTAAACCAAAACAGAGCATGCTGGAAATATGTGGGCTGACTTGCAATGGCCGTGCCCGTAACTGGTCCAAGACATAAAATACAATCACCAGACCCAGTAACAGTTTTAAATAAGCTTCATTTAGCCAAAGTAACAGTTTGACCCCGAGTACACTGCCGATCAGGCTACTAAGTATTAGTGGCCAATAGCGTTTTATATAATAGCCAATACTATTCAACAGGCTATGCGCAGGGTCGGCATTCAGCATGATCAGATTCAGCAGCAGACAGGGCAGAATGACAAGGGTAACCGCGATACTAAGCGGATATGCGCTGGACAGAACAGCCGTACTCATCATGGGAAAGCCAAAGCCGCTTAAACCATGCAGCAGGGCTGCTACGGTACAGAGCCACAGCATCATCCATTCTGCCTGAGTCATGTGAAATCCATTTTAAAAAATTGGAATCTTGAACTTATCGTGAATTCAACTGAGAAAGAAAGTGAAAAGCAGTAATAGAGCAAAGAAATAACAAAAAAATATAGGCAAAAAAAGCCACGATAACTTGGGGAAATTACCGTGGCATCAAAATTTCATCCCATTTAACCGGGGTGAAAGAGGAAGCTCTGCGATGAAACTGGTTAAGAACGCTTGTTAAAAATGACTGTACAGCTTAATAGCGTTTATCTTAATAGCGTTTATCCTGATTCACTGTACGCACAGGATTTTGATAGCCCTGAGGTTGATGAACGCTGTCATGATCAATTCTGTACTGTTTTTTCGGCATGATTAACCACAGCACCAGATAAACCAAAATACCCGGGAATGCGGCACTCATGATTGAAATCACCACAAAAATCAGACGTAATAAATTCGCGTTCCAACCAAAACGTTCAGCAATACCACCCATCACACCTGCAATCATGTTTGAGCGGTTAGAGCGATATAAACCAACATTGGCCATTAAAATCTCCTGATTAAAAATAGGTTTGAATCCTAAAACGGATCCATACTTAAAGAAATGGAGTTTGCTTAAGCTTTTTAAAGTGCTGATTAAAAATAAAATCGTTAAGTAATGTTAATAAAGATTAAAACCAGATCTAAGAGCTACTAACATAGTGAAAATTCTATTGAACTCTTGTGTAAAGTTCAGCAGCTTTGCTGTGTGCTTTTTGCTCGCCATGTTTCCTATTTAGGTTTATTAAAAATGAAATTGGATGTATCACGTTGTACATTAAGCAGTTTTTTTAAATGTAGCCTGGTGTTGGGGAGTATAGTGATTTTGCAGGCTTGTGATCAGCAACAAGTCAAACCTGAACAGGAAAGTCAGGCGGCCTCAGAAGAGGGTGTTAAAATTTCCGCTGCCAATACGAAGGCCGATGTAGTGACCGTCAGTGCCAAATCCTTAACTCAGGTCGCAGGGCAGGCGACTCTTCCGGCAGAAGCTGATTTAAACCCTGCAACTGTACCAGAGGATGCCAAGGCGTTTATAGGCCGTTATCATACTGAAATCGATTGTGATGGCCGCTTTGCCCCTTGCACTGAAGGCAAGGCAGAATTTATTTTGACTCTGATGCCGGACGGTACCGTGCATCGCAGCATTTTACAGTATGGCAAAGTATTTATTGATAATACCAAAAACAGCACGGCTCACAATATCACCTACCGTAAAGACCGCTGGTTTATCAATCCTGAGCGTACCGATATAGTAGTGAATCGCAAAGAAGGGGCGAGCTTTTACTATAAGATTAAAGATTCAAATCACTTAGTCATGAATCTGGAAAAAATCTATAGTGAAAAGGAAAGAACCAACCGGGAATTATTTGATCGCGGTTATCCGGCACCTTCAAAAGCCTATGAACTGGTCAAAGACACATCCTTTCATATTCAAAAATAATGCCCGATAAAAATCGGCTGATCTGGTCGAAAGCTTAATTCAAATACGATTTAGATTAGACAATAAAGGCAAGTTGTGGGAACGTGTGAGCCTAAAATCTGGGCGCAGAAATACACGACCAAAACATCGCAATTTAATTAAAATATAATAAGGGAAATCAGGGAGACATTCTAAGGAAAGAATGGTGGGTCGTCCGCGATTCGAACGCGGGACCAACGGATTAAAAGTCCGCTGCTCTACCAGCTGAGCTAACGACCCTGAGGAATAAAAATGATGATGACCATTTTTATGACGCAAGAGTGTGGTGTACTTTTACGTGATCCTTTCGGAAGATGGTGGGTCGTCCGCGATTCGAACGCGGGACCAACGGATTAAAAGTCCGCTGCTCTACCAGCTGAGCTAACGACCCATCAAGGGATATCAAATAAGTGGTGGGTCGTCCGCGATTCGAACGCGGGACCAACGGATTAAAAGTCCGCTGCTCTACCAGCTGAGCTAACGACCCTGAACCATCATTCAAACCAGGTTTGAATGTGCAGTGCAAGTCAAGCTAAATAGCTTAAAGCACCACTTTGTTTGATGGAGCGTATTGTAGCAAGATCTCATTTCAGCGCAAGCAAAAAATAACAAAGTTGCCCATGTTTGATTATAAATACAACAATTATGCTTTATCTAAACAAAAAATAGGCAACTTCAGTACTTAGAAGCGATATTGATAGGCCTGGATATTGGCAAAAATCTCTGCGGTGAGCTCCGAATATGCCGTTGCACCTGGCAATAACACCAGCAGGCGTTCATCGGTTTTACTCGGATCAAATGCTTGCTCTTTTAATTTATTTTTCTGGTATTTAAAGGTACCTGTAGTTTCAATCTGCTGTTGTATACGTAAAAATACCGGTACCGCATAAGCCGGCAAGCATTTTTTAAAGCAAGCGGCCATGGCTGCTAAATCTGCATCATCCAATTTTACATCGGGTTGCAGGGTAATCGCGGCCATACCGGCACGACCATTGGTATTGGGAATTTCTACGCCATACACCACCGCTTCAACGATTTTGTCATACTCGGTCAGCATGTTTTCCACTTCAGTTGTAGAAACATTTTCCCCTTTCCAGCGGAAAGTCTCGCCTAAACGATCAACAAACTGCGCATGACGGAAGCCGATATTGCGCACCAGATCTCCGGTATTGAAGTAAGCATCACCTTTGGTAAATACATCCTGCATGATGACTGACTTGTTTTTTTCCGGATCGGTATAGCCATCAAAGGGTGAACGGCGGGTAATTTTACCAATTAATAAACCAGTTTCGCCTTTTTTCACCCGTTTGCAATGGCCTTTAGCGTCCCGTACCGGCTCATTTTTATCTTTATCAAAGGCAATAATCGCATACGGTGTGGGTGAGAAACCGACGGTATTGTCAAAATTGAAAATATTGCTAAAACCGACATTGCCTTCACTAGAGGCATACAGTTCCAGCACTTCCTGAATGCCAAAACGGGATTTAAATTTATCCCAGATATTTGGGCGCATGCCATTCCCAATCATCTTAGTCACGCGGTGACCTTTTTCCAGTTCAGATGGGGGAGCATCCATCAGATAGCGGCACAACTCACCGACATAACCAATCGCAGAGGCATCAAATTTTTGCACATCCTTCCAGAAAGAAGAGGTCGAAAATTTACGGCGAATAGCCAGGGTGCTGCTCCCTGCAATGACACCGCACCAGCACACCACCATGCCTGTGGCATGATAAAGCGGCAGGGTACAGTACATCACATCATCTTTATTGAGATTCAGCACATGCCCATAGGTGCCATAAGCCAGCGTCCAGCGGCCATTGGTAAAGATCACCGCTTTAGGTAGGCCCGTGGTACCCGAGGTGTAAATATAGAACAGCCCGTCTTTGCCCTGCACTGAATGGGTGGTCGATGGATTGAACTTAGGGGAGAGATCGGTTTTTTCAGCCAGGTTGATAAAGCCTTCAGGTGCCTGACCCGGATCGGCTTGAGTATTTTGATCTGCAAACCAGTGCAAGCGGTCACTGCTAATATTCAGGTCATTACGAATTTCGTTGACTGCATGACGACATTCTTCACCGACAATCAGGGCAATCGGTTTGACCAGATTGATACTGTGCGTCAGCACTTTGCCGACTTGAGAGGTATTGACCAGAGCGGTGGTCACACCCAGTTTAGCCAGACCAATCACGCTGGCAATCAGCTCAGGGCGGTTCTCGACCATGACAGCAACAACATCACCTTTCTTGGCGCCCAAGGATAGATAGAAATGGGCAATCTGGTTGGCCCAGGCATTGAGAGCAGCATAGCTATAGCTTTGCTCTTCAAAACGCAAGGCAATGCCTTCCGGGTTACGCTTGGTGGCTTTTTCAAAAGCCAGACCCAGGCCGGCCGGTGTGTTCGGAGTACGTAAATATGCCTGTCTTAGACCAGTGAGCAAATTGGGCACTTTGGTCAAGAAAGCCGGGATTTTGGCAGCGACATCTGCAATCCCAATCAGATCGTGTGGTTTCATTTGGGTCATGAGAATCCTATTTATTTTTCGTATCCGATGCGTTCAATTTATATACAGTAGACGAGCTATCCATCTTTTAGCGTTAAAACACTAGTGCAATCAACCTATTCTGACTAAATCTAGCAAAAAAAACCTAGTCACCGAAATGACTAGGTTTTTTTAGATGACTGCAATTGAGCAAATTATGATTCAGTTGCAGTATTGGCTTTTTTCGGTGGACGACCACGTGGACGACGTGGACGAGCAGCCTGTTTCTCCGCTTTTTCAGCTTCGCTGGCTTCAGTGTCTTCTGTTGTTACTTCGGCCTGATCCTGGGCTTCTGTAACAGGAGCTTCTGATTCAGCATTTGCTTCAACTGGTGCAGCATCTCTAGGTTGAGCTTCAGTCACTGGAGCCGCTTCTGTAGGAGCTGTATCTACTGGTGCCGTAGTTTCAGTTGCTTGTTCAGCTGGCTGAGCATTTACGGTTTCTTCAATAGCGATTTCAGTGGTTACTGGAGTTTCAGTTGCCGCTGCTTCAGCAGACTCTGCTTGCGCTTCTGCTACAGGTGCTTCTGGCGCAGTTTCAACTGCCGGAGCTGTTTCTACTTTGGCCTGTTGCTTGGCTTGTTGCAGGGCCTGTTCTGCAGCCTGTTTAGCCAGACGGCGACGCTCACGTGGATCGTTTGCGACACGTTTGTCCGACACCGGTTTTGGTGGAGTCAGGTCCAGAACTGGAGCCGGCTCTGCTTCAACCTTGGCTACGGTCACTTGAACATCACGGGTGACCGGTTTTTTCTCTGTGGCAGGCGTTGCTGCAGCCACCAGACTCGCGTTGTACTCTTTTGTGAACTTCTCTAGAGCACGGTTGAAGGTTGGCAATAAACCAAACTGTTCAATCAGTACGGAGCAGTCTTCACCATAAACATGGCGAATCAGGCTACCAATGGTGAACTGACCCAACGTTGGTACTTGTGAAGGAGTCAACTTCTGAACTGTAGCCTGTTGAGGCTGTCCTTCACGCTGCTGACGACGACGCTGACGCGGATCGTTGCTGGCACGTGGTTTTTCAGCGCTTGATTCTTCCGCTGTCACAACTTCTTCAGCAGGGGCTGTCAGTGCAGCTTCCACTACATTTTCAGCAGCGGCTTCTTCAACTGGCGCATCTGCCGGTGCAGTAACTTCAACCGCTGGCGTTACAACTGCAGCATTGTCATTCAATGCCACGATTTCGCTTTTCGCCTGGTCAATATTCACGACCATGGCTGTTGGCATCACGTCTTGACGTGGCGCATCGACCAATTCAACACGAAGCTGCTTGTCATTGACTGCTGGAACTTCAACGACTGCAGGTGCTGCTTGTTGGGCCTGCTCATTCAGCACGCTTGGATCGCGGTGGCGATTTGGACGTTCCTGACGTGGCTGGTTGCGGCGGTCACGACGTGGCATTGCCTGTTGTGGCTGTTGTTCATTGTTTTGAACATCATTTTGCTGAGATGGCTCATTGTGATGCTGACGGCGAGAATTACGCTTGTTTTCACGTGCTTCATGACGTTGCTCTTGACGAGATACCTGAACCACTTCTTCATGCACCTGATGTTGCTGAGGAGCGGAAGCTTCAGACTGAACCTGCTCACGCGGTTCTTTGTGCTTCGGATTGCGTGGTTTTTTATTGTTATGACGCGGCGCTCTTTCATCACGCTCTGCCGGTTTTTCAGCATCACGTTCCTGTTTTTGCGCTACAGTCGATGGTGCAAGGTAGGCATTGCTGCTTGCCGGAGCAGCAGGTTGAGACACTTGCTGTGGCGCAGGTTGTGCTACTGGTGCAGACAATTGACCGAACTGACCACGGCTCACCGCACCGCCATTGATCATTTGTTCAATTGCTGCAGCTGCATTGTTGGCAGTACGCGATTGATCAACAGTCGCAGCCTGTTTTTGAACAAACAGGTTTTCTAACCATGCGCATGGGCTAGATGCAGGAGCAGCAACTTGTGCTTGGGCTGGAGCTTGTTGCGCAACAGGTACTTGCTGTGCATTTTGGTTTTGCTGGTTACGGCGTTTATTGTTTCTGCCGTTGTTTTGCTGTTGAGCAGGCGCTGGTGCAGCAGCATGCGTATGTT
Organism: Acinetobacter lwoffii; assembly: GCF_024129855.1. Taxonomy (GTDB): domain Bacteria; phylum Pseudomonadota; class Gammaproteobacteria; order Pseudomonadales; family Moraxellaceae; genus Acinetobacter; species Acinetobacter lwoffii_L. The sequence continues at coordinate 99,949 of NZ_JAMXXC010000007.1, read as the reverse complement.
GTTCTTCTTCTAAATGCCATTCAGATGACTCATAGCCCAACTCTTTTTCACTTGAACGAGTTGCTTCAGTACGTTCATAGCTGGTTGGTGCAAAGCCTTCGGCATTATAAGTGATTTCATAATGCGGTGTTTCCAGATGCGGATGCGGCAGCACAGTGACACGTACATTTGAAGTCTGTTCTAAATAGACCAAGGTGTGACGTTTTTCATTCAATAAGAAGGCAGCAATTTCGACTGGAACTTCGACTTGAACTTCACCATGACGTTCACGTAGCGCGATCTCTTCCACTTTACGCATAATCGAAAGCGATAAAGAGCGAAGATCACGGACCATGCCGGTACCATGACAGCGAGGGCAAACGTAGCCAGTCGCTTCTTCAAGAGAAGGACGTAGACGTTGACGGCTCATTTCCATCAAACCAAAACGTGACAATTGACCGAACTGAATACGGGCACGGTCACTTTGCGTTGCTTCACGTAGCTTCGCTTCCACCATACGCTGGTTGCGGTCTTTGGTCATGTCGATGAAGTCGATCACCACCAGGCCACCGATATCGCGTAAACGTAATTGACGCGCGATTTCTTCTGCCGCTTCAATGTTGGTGTTTAACGCGGTGTCTTCAACGTCGCTACCGCGAGTCGATTTTGCTGAGTTAATGTCAATTGACACTAAAGCTTCAGTTTGGTCGATCACGATCGAACCGCCCGAAGGAAGTTTTACTTCACGTTCATAAGCGGTTTGAATTTGGCTTTCAATCGCGAAATGCGCGAATAAAGGTTCATTTAAGGTATAGGTTTTCAGCTTTTCTAACTGACGTGGCATTACCGCTTTTACGAAGTTGTAGGCTTCGTTATAGGCTTGTTCTGAGTCAATCAGGATTTCAGCAACATCATCACGCAGGTAGTCACGAATGGCACGTGTCACTACGCCCGCTTCCTGATGTACCAACATTGGCGATGGACCTGAACTTGCCGTGCTCTGGATTTGTGCCCAAAGGTCTAACAAGTGCTGTAAGTCGAGTTGCAATTCTTCTTGTGAACGACCGATCCCGGCAGTACGCACAATCACACTCATACCACGTGGCACGTTCAGTGTTGCCAGCATTTCTTTCAGTTCTTCACGCACTGAACCAGAAATCTGACGGCTGATACCACCACCTTTCGGGTTGTTTGGCATCAAGACCAGGTAACGGCCAGCAAGTGAGATAAAAGTAGACAAGGCAGCGCCTTTATTGCCACGCTCTTCTTTTTCCACCTGAACCAGAAGTTCGGTGCCTTCAGTGATCAGTTCACGGATATTTGAAGTTTGGCGAGGGTCGGCTTTGTAATATGAATTTGCGATTTCACGCATGGACAGGAAGCCTTGGCGACCTGCACCGTATTCAACGAATACAGCTTCTAAAGAAGGTTCAACGCGAGTCACGTGACCTTTGTAGATATTGGATTTTTTTTGTTCACGGGTACGATTTTCTAAATCAAAATCGTAAAGACGCTGACCAGTGACAAGTGCAACGCGAATTTCTTCGGCATGTGTTGCATTAATCAACATACGTTTCATGGGTGTAACACCTTATAGTGATACACAGCAAAAAATCGCTATACACGTAGCGAACATCACACATCACGGATCAATGGCTCAAATCTGCAATGAATTTCATTGTGGTTTGAGTCTTTTATGACCGAGCTCTATTTAATATAGATGGGCTTCGGTTTTTGATTCACGTATTGATGATGGCAATACGGCTTCAATCTTTAAACGGATTAAAGTCACCTGAACGCTTCACTGGCGGACGAGCGGTACATTGGATGTGTGTAACTTTCACTGTCACATTGCTCGAAGATCATCCCTTCTTTATAGAAAGTGTCTTGATACGGAATTGTCGTCGTATCTTTACAAACTGTGCAGATCCAATGCATCAACGCTGTAGCCTGAAGTCGTCTTCAGGTTGCGACTAATCTGATGTGTATCAGTTTACGTTTAAAAACCAACAAAGTTGGCGACATATTTTTTAAGACAAACTGATTTATGTACCTGAGGTACAATTAAACGCAACAGTTTGCTTTGTTTGCCGATATAATAAGCCTTCGGCGTGGCATAATTCTTTGGGGACCTTCCCGTATCATGTGAGTCTTTAATTGAACAATCAAGTTCAGAAAAATCTGAAATGATTCAACTTTTACTCACAAACGATGGTTTCCGTGCGCTGACTATATCAAACCTTGCATCATCTGCCTATGGGCTAAGCTTATGTTTCTTGTGTAAAGCATAACCTAAGTGATCAGTTTTTAATCAATTTTAGTATTTTTTGGGTCATAGTAACTGTATGAATTCTACGCAACAATGGCAAAACGTCACTTGGTTTGAAGTGGATGAACATCAAGATGGACAACGCATCGATAATTTCCTGTTTAGTCGTCTGAAAGGTGTGCCAAAAAGCCGTATCTATCGTCTGATTCGTGAAGGCCAGGTTCGCGTCAATAAAAAACGCATTAAAGCAGAAACCAAACTCGCAATCGGTGACCAGATTCGCGTTGCGCCGATTCGCTATGAACAAAAAGATGAATCTGCAGCACCGGTTTCCGACAAAGTGGCACAAGGCTTATTGGCCCGGGTGATTTATGAAGATGAAGGTCTGATGGTCGTGAATAAGCCATCCGGGATTGCCGTGCATGGCGGTAGCGGTGTGGCCTATGGTCTGATTGAAGGCTTACGTGCAGCAACCGGTAAAAAGTATCTGGAATTGATTCACCGGATTGACCGTGATACTTCCGGTCTGGTGATGATTTCCAAAAAGCGTAGCGTGTTGAAAACATTACAAGATATGTTGCGTGAACATAAAATCAAAAAAACCTATGCCGCTGTGGTAAAAGGGCAGGTCAGTCTGGATAAACAGCTGATTGATGCACCTTTACATCGTTATGAGCTGGCCAATGGTGAGCGTCGCGTCTGCGTGTCACCGAAAGAAGGCAAAGAGTCTAAAACCCAGTGGAACGTGCAAGAGCGTTTTATGCATGCCACATTGGTGTATGCATCTCCGCTTTCGGGTCGTACCCACCAGATTCGTGTTCATGGTTTGAGCATTGGTCATCCACTCGTAGGCGATGAAAAGTATGGTCATGAAACAGAATATCGTGGGCCAAAACCACGCCGTTTGTGTCTGCATGCCATGCGTCTGGACATTCCGGGCTATCCAGCGATTGAAGCACCATTGCCGGAAGATATGCAGAGTCTGGTGGCGCAGTTAAGAGCGCAGAAAGCGGATAAACCGGCTGCTCAGTAAGGACTTATTTTTTTCTTTTAATAAATTCAATCCACCCTCATCCTCCTTTGAAAAAGGAGGGAATTCCCCTCTTTTTTAAAGAGGGGCCAGGGAGATTAAATTTCGAAAGAATCCTCTCCCTGAGCAGCACTGCTGAGCAAGTCTCCTTTCTTGCACGTCGTTTAAAGCAGTGTTTTAAACTCGTTCAGGAGAGGGAACATTACTTATTAAAGAGCAATGTTGAATTAAAACTAAACTGATAATTCGACTTTATTGGTTCTTTTAGTAAAGTCATTTGCTTAAGAATGAAAAAAGCTCTCTCCTAAAAGGAGAGGGTTTCAAGACTGAATCAAATCCAGGAAACCTTATATGAACTCAGCTGTAAAATTGGTCATTTTCGATTGGGATGGCACTTTATTTGATTCAGTCGGTCAAATCGTAGCGAGTTTGCAGTTTGCCGCACAGCAATTTCAGCAGCCTTTAACGGATGCAGATGCCAAAAGTATTATTGGCCTGGGTTTGCCAGAAGTCGCACAGCGACTTTTCCCAACCGTGCCAGATTTACATGCAGATATTTTGCAGGCTTATTCAGATCATTATGTTGCCAACTCATCAGGAGATTCCTGGTTTGAAGGCGTAGCGCACATGCTCGCAGATTTACAGCAGCAAGGCGTGAAGCTGGCTGTTGCTACAGGGAAAAGCCGTAAAGGTCTGGATCGTGTATTGAAACAGACGAATAGTGAAAAGCTGTTTGTGACCACGCGTGCTGCCAGCGAAACCCGTTCTAAACCTCATCCATTAATGTTAGAAGAAATTCTGGCGGAAACCGGTGTGCAGGCTGAACATGCCATCATGGTCGGTGATACGTCTTATGATCTGGAAATGGCGCAAAATATTGCCATGCCAAGTGTTGGTGTAGGTTATGGTGTGCATGAGCCTGAACTTTTAGCTCAATTTAATCCCGTCTGTATCGTGGATGATGTGGCTGCTTTGCATAGCGCATTGTTGGCTAAAGTCCAATGGAAACAAGCAGTTTAATCCAGTATCTTGGTTGTAATGAAAAACAAGTATTTCCCCGGTTTAAATTGGCTGGGGAATGCTGCAGATTTAAGCACTGGTTCTTATCTTTTAGTCTAAAGTCGTAATTGTACTGATTTTATTCGGTCATATTATGGCAGTTATTTTGCTAAATAACGATGTGTTTTGAATAATAAGATTTTGTTTTATTTGATTTTTTATAAATTATTCTTATAGATAATAGCTATAGCAAAAAATAAAATAACTATTGGCACAAACGCCGGATTTTTCCCATCCTAAAACTGTTTATTCCTATGCTCGCTCTGAGAAAGGCAGTCCATGCAGATGATCAGCCTGATCATGTCCATATTTTCTGTCCTTCTTAGATCCCAGCATAAGCCTAATTTTTGCAGTTTAAGGAAACATTGATGTCGAATTCTGCTGTTGTTGAATCAGTTGCACAAGCACTTCGTAGCGCTGAATTATCACAAACTGCGATTGCACCGATTCGCCCGGAACTTGGCGGTGAAAGTGCTGACGTAGATATCGCCTATGCCGTTCAGGAAGTGAATACCGAGCGTGCTTTGTCTGAAGGTCGCCGTCTGGTGGGTCGTAAAATCGGTTTGACGTCTAAAGTCGTTCAAGCGCAACTGGGGGTAGATCAGCCGGATTTCGGTATGTTATTTGCCGACATGGCTTATGGCGATGGTGAAGCAATTCCAGCCGGTTTCCTGATTCAGCCAAAAGTTGAAGCGGAAATCGCATTGGTGATTAACCAGGATTTAACCAAAAAAAAACACACGTATGCAGACATTATCAGCGCGACTGAGTATGCCCTTCCTGCAGTTGAAGTGGTCGATAGCCGGATCGAAAACTGGAAAATCAGTTTAATTGATACAGTTGCAGATAACGCATCTTCCGCAGCATTCGTTTTAGGTTCTCAACCTGTAAAACTTGAAAACCTTGATCTGGTGAACTGCAAAATGGTCATGACGCGTGGTGACGAAGTTGTGTCTCAAGGTGTGGGTAAGGCATGTCTTGCAAACCCACTCAATGCTGCAGTTTGGCTGGCAGATGAAATGGTACGCCGTGGTCGTCCATTACTTGCAGGCGACATTATCTTAACAGGTGCCTTAGGGCCTATGGTTGTGGCTCAACCAGGCGATGAATTCAAAGTTGAAATTGAAGGCTTCGGTTCAGTAACCGCTGCATTTGCTGCTGAATAATCGAGATTCCAAGAGAGTACATTCATGAAAAAGATTAAATGTGCAATGATCGGTCCAGGTAATATTGGTACGGATTTGCTTTATAAATTACAACGCAGCGAATGGTTAGAGCCAGTGTGGATGGTGGGGATTGACCCAACTTCTGAAGGTTTGGCTCGTGCTGCAAAAATGGGTTTAAAAACCACAGCTGAAGGTGTGGATGGTCTTCTGCCTCACGTGATTGTAGATGATATTAAAATTGCATTCGATGCAACCTCCGCTTATGTACATGCTGAAAACAGCCGCAAGCTCAATGAACTTGGCGTGCTCATGATTGACTTAACGCCTGCTGCGATTGGTCCATTTTGTGTACCACCAGTCAACCTTGAAGCATTGCTACAAGCGGGCGAAGTGCCTAACGTGAACATGGTGACTTGTGGTGGTCAGGCAACGATTCCGATGGTGGCTGCAGTTTCTCGCGTTCAACCAGCTGAATATGGTGAGATCATTGCAACTGTATCGACTAAGTCAGTTGGTCCTGGTACGCGTAAAAACATCGACGAATTCACACGTACCACTGCGGGTGCAATCGAGAAAGTGGGTGGCGCGAAACAAGGTAAAGCGATCATTATCATTAATCCGGCTGAGCCACCTTTAATGATGCGTGACACAGTACATTGCTTGGTTGAAGGTGAGCCGGATCAAGCTGCGATTACTGAATCTGTACATGCCATGATCAAGGAAGTTCAAAAATATGTACCAGGTTACAAACTTGTAAATGGTCCAGTATTTGACGGCAACCGTGTTTCAATGTTCTTGGAAGTGGAAGGTTTGGGTGATTACTTGCCTAAATATGCCGGTAACCTGGACATTATGACTGCAGCTGCTGCACGTACTGCAGAAATGTTTGCAGAACGTCTCATTGCTAACCAAGCAGCGCAAGCTGAAGCAGAAGCTTAAGGAGCAGACCATGTCAAAAATTATTATTAATGATATGACGTTACGTGATGGTATGCACCCAATGCGCCATCAAACTACACCAGAGCAAATGGTTGCGATTGCCACTGCACTTGATGATGCCGGTGTACCTTTAATAGAAGTAACACATGGTGACGGCCTAGGCGGTAACTCTGTGAACTACGGTTTTGCAGCTGCAACAGACGAAGAATATTTAACCGCGGTGATTCCAAAGCTTAAACAAGCCAAAGTATCTGCACTTTTAATTCCGGGTATTGGTACGGTTGACCATTTAAAAATGGCACATGATCTAGGTGTAGCAACGATTCGTGTTGCAACACACTCTACAGAAGCTGACGTTTCTGAACAGCATATTACTGCTGCGCGCAAACTGGGTATGGACACTGTGGGCTTCTTGATGATGGCACACATGGCAGCTCCAGAAAAACTTCTTGAAGAAGCACAAAAAATGGTGTCATACGGTGCAAACTGTATCTATGTGACTGACTCTGCGGGTTATATGTTGCCGAATGACGTGACTGACCGCGTGGGTATTTTACGTGCCAACTTGGGTTCAGACATCGAAATTGGTTTCCACGGTCACCATAACTTGGGTATGGGCGTTGCCAACTCTGTTTCAGCGGTTCAAGCCGGTGCAGTACGTGTTGACTTGGCATCTGCAGGTTTGGGTGCTGGCGCAGGTAATACGCCACTTGAACTGTTTATCGCTGTGGCAAACCGTATGGGTATGGACACTGGCGTTGACTTGTTCAAAGTACAAGATGTTGCTGAAGATCTAGTGATTCCAATGATGCACAACCCAATTCGTGCAGACCGTGATGCGGCTACTTTAGGTTATGCGGGTGTTTACTCTTCATTCCTGTTGTTTGCTAAACGCGCTGAAGCGAAATATGGCGTATCTGCACGTGAAATCCTGATGGAACTTGGTCGCCGTGGTACGGTAGGTGGTCAGGAAGACATGATTGAAGACCTGGCATTAACCATGTCTAAAGCGCGCGAGTTACAAGCTTAATTTTTAATGCATTCGTATTAAAATAAGGCTAATAAAAAAGCATCCGATTTGGATGCTTTTTTATTATTAAGTAGATTTAATAATATATTAAAACTCTGATCTCAGATATTTTAGTTATAGTGCTATGTGAAGATTATTTCAGTTTAATTTTTTCCTTAAACATAAAAACGATAAATAAAAAATATTATCTTAAAGTTTTTAAAAAAATTGCGCTTATTAATAAAGGAAACAGAAATTTGAATTAAATATCTGGTCAAATTTTTATTTTCATTAATCGGTTTAAAATCTAAGAGATTGAGTGCTTAAATCTGGGCCCGGAATATGCAGAGCTAAAAGAGCAAAAGTTTAATACTGTGGTCGGATTTTTTATTTAAACCGACTTGCGCATGATGGCTGCATGGATTTTATCAGCTGAATGGGGAACTCATCATGCGTCGTCACAATTTATGGATTGCAATGCTTGCTGCGACAGCAACTTTAGGGACAACTGCAACGAATGCAGACTTTATTGACGACAGCAATGTTCAACTCAAATTTAAAAACTTTTATCTAGACCGTCAGTATCAAGATGACTATTCATCACGTAACTGGGGTTCTTGGTCACAAGGGGTGACTCTGGATGCCAAGTCCGGTTATCACGATATCGGTGGTGGTGTGCAGGTTGGTGCTGATGTACTGGTGCAACATGCAGTCAAACTCAACGGCCATGATAAAAATCCGGACTGGGTTTTACCGCACGATGGCAAAGAATCAAAAGATCATTTCGGTAAAGTCGGCGCGACCTTAAAAGCCAAAGTTTCACAAACTGAGCTGAAAGTCGGCCAGTTATTGCCGGTATCTCCAGTCTTGGTATTCGATCCATCCCGTCAGTTATTAACGACTTATAGTGGCGCTTGGTTAGAGTCTAAAGACCTTAAGGATACCAAGTTAACTCTGGCGTATATTGATGGTATTAACAACCGTTATGACAACCAGTTCCGTGACTTAACTAAATTTGCTCCACCAAGTTTCTATGATACGGGTGCTGAAGCTGATGGCATGTGGATTGCGGGTGTAGACCACCAGCTTACTAAAGAAGTAGGGGCGAGCTACTGGTATGCCGATGTTCAAGACATTTACCAACAGCATTATCTGGGTGTGAATTACAAAACTGCGCTCGGTGAAAAAACCAAATTAGATAGCCACATTCGTTACTTCGATAACTCGGAGTCAGGTGACAAGCTGTATGGTGAGATCGATAACCAGGCATTATCTGTCGCTGCAAAAGTGAATCATGGTGCACATAGCGTAGGTGTGGGTTACCAGCAAATGTTTGGTGATAGTGCATTCCCGACATTGGGTGGCTGGGTGCCACAGCCTTATCTGGCGAACTGGGGGGTAGCGACCTTTACCGCACCAGAAGAAAAGTCATGGAGTGTTTCTTATGGCTATGACTTCTCTGAAATGGGTGCAAAAGGCCTAAACGCAACAGCAGTATATTTCAAAGGTTATGATCAGAAAGGTACTGGGGCGTATCAAGGTCAGAACTTCAATACGGATGAAGTGAATGCCATCGTGAACTACACTGTGCCAGAAGGTAAATTAAAAGGTTTGGGTGTACAGGCGATGTATATTGATGTGAATTTTGCCAATCCAGCAAAACCAGACCTGCAAGAATACCGTGTCGCCACCACTTATACCCATAAATTCTAATACCCCTATATTTTAAAAGCAGTCAGTCTTCTGGCTGCTTTTTGGTTTAAGAATGCAGTTAAAACCTTAGTTTATGTAGGGTTTAATTTATAAAAAAATATATAAAGCAAACACTTAAATTATATCTATTTTGTAGGGTGCAATCGTAATTTTGTATCAGTTTGCTGCGGTTGAGCGGTTAATATAAGGGTGTACACAAGTCATTTTAATGAGTCAACTTGACGTCGAATTCTTGAAAATAGAGGGACACGCAAGCGAAAGACTGTAAGAGGAAGCAATATGAGCACTGTTCAAATCCCTGACTATCAAACAGATCCATTCTTTGGCTTAGAAGACAAATGGATTGAAACCGCTGAAGGCGAGTTGACCCATTACCACGAAATTGGTGAAGGTACGCCTATTCTATTTTTACACGGTTCAGGTACAGGTGTATCGGCCGCGGCAAACTGGTGGTTAAACCTGCCACAAATTGGTGAGCAAGCGCGTTGTATCGCGATTGATACCATTGGTTATGGCCAAACTGTGGTTGCACCGGGTACTGAATATGGTATCCGTGCCTGGGTAGATCATGCGATCCGTACGCTAGATGCTTTGGGTATCGAAAAAACCTGGTTGGTCGGTAACTCTCTGGGTGGCTGGTTAGCATTCCAGATGGCATTGGATTATCCAGATCGTATTTTGGGTATCGTGTCTATGGGTACGGGCGGTGCGAAACAGACAGCTGTACTTAAAGCTCACGCAAACCCAGTTCTTACAGAAGAAGGAATCAAGAAAACCCTTTCTATGTTTGTCGTAAACAAAGACCTGATTACTGATGAACTGGTAAAAGTACGTTTTGCTTCTGCTGCAAATGACTATGCATCAAATCGTTTAATGGATGTGGTTGGCGCACGTGACCGTGACCGTTTCGAATTCCCATTAGACTTCGAAAAAATGAAAGACATTACTGTGCCTGTATTGTTGATTCATGGTACGCAAGACGTGGTGATTCCGGTTTCTCGTACTTGGGACATTCTGAACATCGTGCCAAATGCTGATGCACATATCTTCAGCCAATGCGGTCACTGGTCTCAAGTGGAAAAAGCAGATGAGTTCAACACTGTGATCAAAAACTATCTGGCTGTACACGGCGTAAAATAAGCTCGATATAGTTTTAAAAAAGGATGGCTTCGGTCATCCTTTTTTATATCGGAAATATTTAAGGTAGCGCACCTAAGTGAGTTTGATTCTCATTTATTTGAATAAATATAAAAATCTAATAATTTTTATAGGTTTGAGCTATTTAAACTGAGAAAAATCCGAATGAAACTTTATTAGACTTAAGTGGTAAATGCAGTACATTTAGAGCTAAAAATACACAATTTGGGTCAAGGGCAAGTGACAAATTTAAGCGCCAGAAATAGATTCTTTATTATAAAATAGAATTAAAAATGGATTCTTAAGCATAAAATAATAAAACAAAAAAAGCACATGCCTATCATAAGTTGAATGGCATATGCCTAATGCAGGGAAGAAATAGGATTAATTTTGTTCGCTACGGTTAATATCCAGATAGAACACACGGGTCAAAAGCTCAAGAAATTTGCTCACGACATAGGATTTGTTGTTTTTATGGTAGCTGACATACAGGTCTAAATAGGGCAACTCCACGTCCAGCGGACGAATCACGGTATTATCCATGGTTAGTGGTGCAATATAGCCAGGCAAAATGGTACAGCCTAGGCCCATTCCGATCGAGTTGATATTAAATAAAATATTATCGGCCTTTTGCACGATATTGAGTTCAATGCCGTTGGCTTTGGCAAAGTCCAGAATAGCCTGGTTCAGGGTCAAGGACTGCTCTGCTGATGGAATAATAAAATCAATACCATTCAATGCTTTAACAGGAATTCTTTCGTATTTTGCTAAGGGGTGATCTTTAGGCAGGAGAAAAATCAGCGGTTCACGAATCACGAACTGGCTTTCAATTTCATCACTATTGAAATTATGACGGGTAAATGTCAGATCTAGATCACCTTTTTTTAACAAACGCATCTGCTCATTGTTGTTCAGGCTGAGCAGTTCAATTTTTAAATCTGGGTTCTGTACACGTAGATTTGGCAAGATATAGGGGAAGATTTTCATCTCGGCTACCGGTACAAAACCGATACGGAGCATTTGCTGTTTGGCCTGTGACACCTGACGTGCCATGGCAACGGCTTTGTCCGCCTGTGCAAGGGTGAGACGGGCCTGTTCCAGGAATACGGCGCCTTCTTCGGTCAGCTCTACTTTACGTTTGGTCCGGTTGAGTAGCTTTACCCCGACATCTTCTTCCAGGTCTTTGATTTGCTGGCTAAGTGAGGGTTGAGCCGTATAAAGTTTAAGTGCTGCCTTACTAAAATTGAGCTCTTCAGCAACGGTGATAAAGTAGCGAAGGTGTCGTAATTCCATGTCATCAACCCAAAGAGTAATCCAAAAAATGTCTTACTATAATTTCCTCAAAGTATAATCTATAAACAACTATGTCGTGAAGATTATTTTCCCATTCATAAACTAAATGCTCTGGCGGGATTAATAGATGTTTTAATATAAAAATTCACATGCTTAATAATTGCTTTAAGCTCTTAATTGAAACAAAAAAAATATTTCCCGAAAAACGCTGTCAAATCCATCATCGTTGAAAAGTTGAGTCTATTACTTTGTGCCAAAGATAGGTCACAGGAGAGCTTTTCATGAGTGGAAAAATTGATGTGCGCGAAATCGATGCTTTAGTCGATGCACAAAATGGACGTATTACGCCATCTATTTATACAGATCCTGACATTTACGAATTAGAACTCGAACGTGTTTTTGGTCGTACTTGGTTATTCCTTTGCCATGAAAGCCAAATTCCTAAGGCTGGTGATTTCTTCAATACCTACATGGGTGAAGATCCAATCATTGTGGCACGTCAAAAAGACGGCTCAATCAAAGCATTTTTAAACCAGTGCCGTCACCGTTCTATGCGTGTGAGCTTCGCTGACTGTGGTAATACCCGTGCATTTACTTGCCCATACCACGGCTGGTCATACGGTATTGACGGTTCACTAAAAGACATCCCGCTGGAAGATCGTGCTTACCCACATGGTGCATGTAAAGAGCAATGGGGTCTGGTTGAAGTGAATCGTGTGAAGTCTTACAAAGGCCTGGTATTTGCTTGTTGGGATGAAACCACACCTGACCTAGAAGAATACATGGGCGATATCGCTTGGTACTTAGATGGCGTTGTTGACCGTCGTCCAGGTGGTACTGAAATCATCGGTGGTGTACACAAGTGGGAAATCGAGTGTAACTGGAAATTTGCAGCGGAACAGTTTGCATCTGACCAATATCACGCCTTGTTCTCTCACGCTTCTGCGATCCAAGTATTGGGCGCAAAACCAGATGACGAATCATCTAAGAAATTAGGTGCTGCGCAAACTGCTCGTCCAGTTTGGGAAACTGCCAAAGACGCGATCCAGTACGGTTCACGTGGTCATGGTTCAGGCTTCTTCTTCACAGAGAAACCAGACGCAAACGTATGGGTTGACGGTGAAGTTGCCAACTACTTCCGTGAAACTTACGACGAAGTTAAAGAGCGCCTAGGCGAGACTCGTGCACTGCGTCTTGCAGGTCACAACACCATGTTCCCAACTTTGTCTTGGTTGAACGGTACTGCAACACTTCGCGTATGGCATCCACGTGGTCCAAACAAAACCGAAGTATGGGCATTCTGTATTGCGGATGCTGAAGCATCTCAAGAAGTGAAAGAAGCATTTGAACGTTCTGCAACGCGTGCCTTTGGTCCAGCCGGTTTCCTCGAGCAAGATGACTCTGAAAACTGGATCGAGATCCAAAAAGTTTTACGTGGTTATAAAGCACGTCAAAACAAACTCATTATGGAAATGGGTAAAGGCAACGAAAAAGTACGTGAAGATGGTATCCCAGGTATCACCAACTACATTTTCTCTGAAACTGCAGCACGTGGTATGTACCGCCGCTGGGCAGATTTATTGATCCATGAAAAATGGGAAGACGTGGAAAAAGCAGCTGACGAATATGAGAAGGAGCTTATGAAATGAGTCAAATCAGCTTAGAACTTCATCACCAAATTAGTCAGTTCCTTTATCGCGAAGCAAAATTGCTAGACGATTGGAAATTCCGCGAATGGTTAGATACCTTAGCTGAAGATATTTCTTACACGCTACGTACCACACCAAACGCACAAACCCGTGACCGTCGTCGTTCAGTTGAACCACCTACAACTTGGGTGTTCAACGACACTAAAGATTTGCTTGAACGCCGTGTTGCGCGTCTGGAAACCGGTATGGCTTGGGCTGAAGAGCCTCCATCACGTACAACACACATGGTGTCTAATGTGATCGTAGAGCCAACTGAAGTTGAAGGCGAATACGACGTGTACGTAACCTATTTGCTATATCGTACGCAAAAAGAGAAAGACATTGTCATTTACTGCGGTAAACGTCATGACAAGATCCGTAAAGTTGAAGGCGGCCTTGGCTTCCAGATTTTCAACCGTAAGATCATCCTTGATCAAGCGACCTATAGCTCACATAACCTGAGTGTGTTCTTCTGATGAATAAGATTTTTGTTTGCCAAGTTGACGAATTAGACCAAGGCGAAGCGTTAAAAGTAGATTGTGGCGTAAACGGTATCGAAGCGCTGGCTGTATTTAACAATGGCGGTGAATTCTTCGCTATGAACGATAAATGCAGTCATGGTAATGCTTCTATGTCTGAAGGTTATCTGGAAGATGACGGTACTGTGGAATGTCCATTGCATTCAGCTCGTTTCTGTTTAAAAACAGGTGAAGCATTGTGTCTACCTGCAACTGATCCAATCAAAACATTTCCAGTGATTGTTGAAGATGGTCAATTGTTTGTAGAGATGGCAGGAGAGTAAGCATGGGTTGGCTACAAGGCGAAGTTGCACTTATTACTGGTGGTGGTTCAGGCTTAGGCTGGGCTTTGGTAGAGCGTTTTATTGAGGAAGGTGCACAAGTTGCGGTTCTTCAACGTTCAAAAGCGAAAGTGGATGCTTTAAATGAACACTTTGGTGGTCGAGTTCTTGCGATCGCTGGTGATGTTGCCAACTATGAAGACAATGTCCGTGCTGTTCAAGTCACCGTTGAGCGTTTTGGTAAGCTTGACTGTTTCGTGGGGAATGCCGGCATCTGGGATCATTACGCTGATATCGTCAATACCTCTGGCGAGCAGCTGGAAAAAGCCTTTGACGAGATTATGGGGATTAATACCAAGTCTCTGATCTTGGGCGCGAAAGCTGCACTGGATGCATTGATCGCTTCTGAAGGTTCTATCATATTTACTTTGTCTAATTCGGCACTGTACTCCGCTGGCGGAGGCCCTGTATATACTGCATCTAAGCATGCAGGGGTGGGCATTATGAAAGAACTGGCTTATGAGCTTGCGCCTAAAGTACGAGTGAACGCTGTTGCACCGTCAGGTATGAATGTGAATATCAAAGGCGCGGCATCGCTGGATCAGGAAAATGTGGGCCTGCTCGATGCGCGTGATCCTGAGAAAATTGCACGTGGCATGCCACTGAATTTCTTGCCTGAACCGGAAGATATGACAGGTTCATACGTGCTCTTGGCATCTCGTCAAAATAACCGTCCTCTGACTGGTGTTCTGATCAATGCAGAATGCGGTTTGGGTATTCGTGGCCTACGTCAGCCACGTGCCGGTTTCTTTGACGAATAAACATCTAGTCTCATTCAAATGGACTTACCGGCAGCCTCTTCTCTCAGGGCTGCTTTCCTTCTAGGAGTCTTTCATGGCCGTTAAACTTATTTGTGCATCGCACAGTCCTTTAATGGAATTTGCTTCACCTCAAGATCAATCAAAAAAGCAAAAAGTTCGTGCTGCTTTTGAAAAACTCTCTGCTGAAGTAAAAGCTTACGACCCAACCCTGATCATCACTTTTGGTCCAGATCATTTTAATGGTTTCTTCTATGACCTGATGCCAAGTTTCTGCGTCGGTATTCGTGCCAAAGCTGCAGGTGACTGGGATTATGGTAAAGACAATGATCACATTGATGTACCTGAAGACAAGGCATTAGATCTGGTTCGACGTGTACTGGATGAAGGCGTAGATGTTGCCTACTCATATCGTATGCAGGCCGACCATGGCGTGACTCAGCCCTTACATTTCCTGTGTGAAGGCAAACTTGACCGTTATCCAACGATTCCAATTTTTATTAATGGCGCTGCAGCACCGATGCCAACCACCAAACGTACTATTGCTTTGGGCCGTGCTGTAGGTCAATACATCAAGTCTTTAAACCTTGAAAATGAACGTGTGCTTGTTTTAGGTACAGGTGGTCTGTCTCATGATCCACCTACACCGCAAATGGGTGCAGTACCGCCAGAAGTGGAAGAGTTCCTGATTGCAGGCCGTTATCCAACGCCTGAAGCACGTCATGCACGTCAATCCAAAATTATTGCAGTGGGTCAAAAGCTGGCAGCAGGGGATACGTCAGTTGCCGTGCCTCTGAATGCTGAATGGGATATTGCCCTGCTAGAAACCTTCAAGAACGCTGATTTTGCAACATTAGAAGCGATGACTGAAGCTGAAATCCGCCGTGATGGTGGTCGTGGTGGTCAGGAAGTCCGTTCTTGGATGGCTGCCTTCGCTGCCTTAAGCGAAATGGGTGAGTATGAAATGACCACGCATTGCTATGAAGACATCAGCGAATGGATTGCCGGCTTCGGTATCGTATCTGCAGAGTTAAAAGGTTAAGAAAATGAGCAACGTAAACAACATCGTGATCGTGGGTGCTGGCCAGGCAGGTGCGAGCGCAATTTTAGAACTTCGTGGCAACAAGTATGAAGGCAAAATCACTTTAATTGGTGATGAAAGCCATCTTCCTTATGAGCGTCCACCGCTGTCTAAAGATGTGATTCTAAAACCTGAAGAGACCAAGATCGAAATCCTGTCAGAACAGAAACTGGCAGATTTAGGTGTGGAAACAATTCGCGGTAATGGCGTGGCGAAAATCAATGCCGAGGCGAAAACGGTTGAACTCCTCAACGGTGATGTTGTTGCTTATGACAAACTCTTGCTTGCAACAGGTGGTGCCGCGCGCCGTTTGCCTAATTTCGATGCTTTGGGTAAACACGTCTATACCCTTCGTAACCTGGAAGATTCACAGGCACTGGTGCCTGTACTTCAAGCCGGTCGCCGTATCATCCTGATCGGTGGTGGCGTGATTGGTCTTGAGTTGGCATCATCTGCACGTTACAAAGACTGTCAGGTGACTGTGATCGAAATGGGTGCAATGGTCATGGGCCGTTGTTCACCACAAATCCTGAGCGAATTCCTGCTGGAACAGCATCGTCAAAACCAGGTTGATGTGCGTCTTGAAACCAAGATTGCAGATTGCCGTTTAGATGGTGAAGAAGTCGTGGTAACGCTGGAAGGCGGTGAAGAGCTTCGTGCTGATGCTGTAGTTTACGGAATCGGGATCGTGCCAAATGCACAGCTTGCAGTAGATGCAGGTCTGGACGTTGATGTTGCGATTAAAGTCAATGAACATTGCCAAACCTCGAATGCTGACATTTATGCAGCAGGCGATGTTGCGACTCAGTTGCGTGACTGTGGCAATCACCGCCGCGTGGAAACCTGGGAAAATGCCAACCTTCAGGCAGGTATCTTTGCGCGTCACGTGATGGGGGTGGAACATCCGAAAGCCAATCCGGCCTGGTTCTGGACGGATCAGCTGAATATCAATTTCCAGTTTGTCGGCGATATGGCCGCAGCTGAATGGCATATCCGTGGTGAAATGGATGCAGCCAAAGGTGCAGACAATTCATTCGTGATGTATGGTGTGACTGATGGTCAGATCGTTGGCGGGATTACCGTGAATGCAGCCAAAGAAATGCGTCATTTGAAAAAAATGATCAGCAAAAGTACGGCGTTTGATGTTGAAAAACATTTGGATATCGCGCAAGACTTACGCAAAATTGCTTAAGTTGTATTGAGATATTTTTGGACAGACCTATGTTTTGCATAGGTCTGTTTTTTATGCACGAAACTTGATGAATTTATCAAAAATTAAAACTTCATCTCAGCATGAATTCGCTATACGCTATTTTTGAAGTTGCTGATCCAGAACTTCTTGGCCTCGTTTAGGAGACTTATGAGTTCTTCATCTTCATTGCCGGTCACGGCAAGTATTTACGCTTTATTGGTGCTGATCTGGGCGGCAACGCCACTGGCGATTGTCTGGAGCGTGGCCGAGATTCACCCGATGTGGGTGCTGATCATTCGCTATTTTGGTGCCTCGGTTATTGCACTGTTCCTGCTGAAGATCATGCGCGATCCGCTGCCTTTTGACCGCACTTCAATGAAAAGTTATCTGGCAGGCAGTTTGAATTTAATTGGCGCGCAGCTGTTTATTTATCTGGCGGCCAATTATCTGACCTCAGGGTTGATGGCACTAATTTTTGGTTTTTCACCGCTGATCGCCGGTTTAATCGGTCATGTGATTTTAAAAATCCATAAGCTGATCTGGTTGCAATGGCTCGGCATGGCAGTGGCCGTCGCCGGTTTATGTTTTGTTTTTGCCGACTCGGCAGACAGCAAGATCAATCCCTGGGGGGTGGTGCTGATGCTGATCAGTATGGTGTCTTATATCAGCTCGATCTTCTGGGTTAAGCAGATCAGTGCACCCTTGAGTCCGATGTCGCAAGCGACGGGTTCATTGCTGGTCTCCTCGGCTGGTTCAGTCATTTTAGTACCGTTTATCTGGCAACATATGCCGACTCAGTTGCCTAGCACACAGGCAATGATCGGTTTTGTATTTACCATGATCATGTCCTCGATTGTGGCGATGCTGTGCTATTTCTGGCTGATTCGCCGTCTAAATGCTTTGACTGTCTCATTGAGTAATGTGATGACGCCGGTGATTGCTCTGGTATTGGGAGCAACCTTAAATCATGGAATTATCAGCAGTCATGCTTTTGCGGGAATTGCTGTGGTGATGTTCGGGATCATCATGTATTTCTGGAAAGAGTGGCGCGAACAGTATTTTTCCAAGCATTAAAACTGTAAAAACCAAAAGGGCGAAAGCCCTTTTATTATTTGAGTAGAGAGTAAAGTGATTCAACAACGTGGGAGATCACGACTAAGCAACAATTTGTAAAACAACTTTCAAAAATAAATGATTAAGATTTTGATACATAAATCATTCAAGCTTGCACAAGCTTATTTAGGACAGTGTCAGGATGTCTGAATCCAATAAAATCGTAGTTTATGCAGCTCTATTTGGTAATCTGGCGATTGCGCTGGTTAAATTTGTTGCGTCCTATATAACCAATAGCTCTGCCATGTTCAGTGAAGCAATTCATTCGGTAGTGGATACCTTGAATGAAATTTTACTGCTGTATGGGATGAAAAAATCAGAAAAACCGGCAAATGCCAAACATCCTTTTGGTTATGGGCGTGAACTGTATTTTTGGGCTTTTATTGTGGCATTGATGGTTTTTGCCTTGGGTGCGATCGTGTCCATCTATCAAGGGATACAGCATATTCTTCAGCCTGAAGTCATGCGGGATCCATTGATCAATTATATTGTGCTGGGTCTGGCGATTCTTTTTGAAGGATTTTCATGGTCAGTGGCTTTAAAAACCTTTCGTAAACAAAAGGGAAATCTGGGATATTTTGAAGCCTTTCGACACAGTAAAGATCCAACGACCTTTACCGTGTTATTTGAAGATACTGCCGCCCTGGTCGGCTTGGTGATTGCTCTGGTCGGTATCTTTCTGGCGCATCAACTGAATATTCCTGAATTGGACGGTGCCGCATCGATTTTAATTGGTATTGTTCTGGCGGTTTCTGCCTGGTTTCTGGCACGTGAAACCAAAGGTTTGTTACTGGGTGAAACGGCAGATCCAAAACTGCGTGAAGATGTATTGAACATTGCTCAACAGGATGCGGCAGTTTTTAGTGCTAATGGGGTATTGACTGAGCAGATGGGTGCTCAGCAAGTCATTGCATCATTGAGTCTGGAATTTAAAGATGATTTAACTTCTGATGAAATTGAAGCCTGTGTCAACCGGATCGAAGCGCAGATTAAACAGCTGCACCCGGAAATTATTGCTTTATTTGTGAAACCCCAAACCAAGGCCGTATGGCTGGAACGAACTCAAGGTCGTGTATAAAGATCTAAAAAACGCTTGAGGTTGGTATTTTGATCTCAACTTGCCTTTCTCGCACAATTGATGTGATGATACTGAGGTATGGCGAATTTCATCATAAAATCATCAATGGGCAGACATGCTTTTGTCAGCATGGGCTTATAAATATTGAGTATCATTTTGTATTTTTAGACAGAAGGACAAGAGCAATATTTTTCTAGATAATCCAAGACTTCAGCCAGCCATAAGGCCGATGAAATGCCATTTTTTTGCTAAAAATAACAAAAACATACATGATTTTCTGTGACGGATTTCATACTATGTTGCAGTGTGCCTGTTTTTAGTTTGTATGCTCATTAAAAGATGCACCGCTTGACCATTTCAAGAGGTTGCTATCTTGCATATAACGAATAATAAATAGTGGATGTTTATGCAAGATCTTCTCAAAACTAAAAAATTCCAGTTAATCACGGAATCCAGTTGGAAACATCTCTGGTCTAAGCCAGTGTTTGAGTATCTGCATTCAGATCATTTCGACGGAAAACAGTTTCGTAATCTTGAGCATGCATCTCTATCGCGCGGTCGCTTTGATTTATATAAATGGCTCATTACCCGAAAATCCAAGACCTGGAATGTTAATCTTGACGAGGAACGTGCCGAGTTTTTTTCTCGTCCACGAGCATTGCCACAGCAGCGTCCAGATGCAGCTCTGGATGACTGGCAAGTCTGGTTTATTGGTCACGCCACCACATTAATTCAGATCGGCCCCTATAACTTCCTGACCGATCCGGTTTGGGCTGAATATGCCAGTCCATCGGCTTCTACAGGGCCGCAGCGGGTCATTCCGGCTGGCATTGCCTTGGATGAATTACCTCAGATTGATGCCGTACTGCTCAGCCATAACCATTATGATCATATGGATCTGGCTAGTCTGGAATGGCTGCACAACACTTTTGAGATGCCTATTTATACTGGTCTGGGTAATGCCTGGTATTTGCCAGAACATTATACCGTGCATGAAATGGACTGGTGGGAAAGTGCCTTTTTTGAAGAGATCCGGATTGTCTATACGCCGGCTCAACATGCCTCAGGGCGCGGCATGCGCGATCAGAACTGTGCACTTTGGGGAGGATTTTCTTTATTACATGGCAAGGAACATTGTTTTTTTGCCGGAGATAGTGGCTACGCCTCACATTTTAAAGAAATTCGTAAACGTCTGGGTGCACCGCGAATTGCCTTACTCCCGATAGGAGCGTATGAACCGCGTGAACTGATGCGCGCGATCCATATGAATCCGGAAGATGCCTTTCATGCCCATCATGACTTGCAGGCCAAATGTTCACTGGCGATTCATTACCGTACTTTTCAGCTCACAGATGAAGACCGGGATGCACCGGAACATGAGTTGCATGAGATCATCAAGCATTCTTCCAAATTGATTAATCCGTTTTACTGCATACGGGAAGGCAAACGGATTATTGTTTAAGTACTTCCTGTTGTTCCTCTTGGATGAGTTGAATGGCCACTACAGAAAGCATCAGCATGGCGGTATTCATTACCACAGGATTGAATGCTGCAGTAAGTTGCAACGGGGCTGTGAATGCAATCAGCAGTAGTAATCCAGCAAGTCCGATAATATTCAACCTATGCAAGAGTATGGACCGGTTCCATTTCAGAAAGCATAAGCCAAATAGCATTTCACATCCTCCGGAAAGTCCAACCAAGACTTTGGCCAGTCCCAGCTCAAAACCCATATTTTGCCAGATTGTGATTTCAGCGGGTGATTGGAACAGAATTTTTGGAATGAGCCCCTGATAGAGCCATAGTATGACCAAAGTCAGCTGGATAGTACGCAGTGGTTGTAGGAATACAGGTTTAGGATTCACGAACAGCTTCTTCCAGAAAATGGCGTTTATTTTCGCTGGATGGAATCAGGCAATACTTGGTTTTACCAAATAGCTGGTAACGATTTAAAGCGACCACACGATACAGAAAGTCGCGGATAAAACGCGGAACCAAATAACCTGCGCTCATTAAATTAAAGGGAAAACCGAGATGCTGCAGCACCTTCAGCAAGGCAGTCGATTCAGTATAGAGTGTGCCATCTTGAATGACGAGCATCGTGGTGTAATGTTCAGTGGGCATCTGATAATGTTCGAGCAGTGCCGTACCTAAAGGTGATTGGGCTGAAACCAGTTTAAACTGAATCTTTTTATCGTATTTAATCAGAAACCGTGCCCAGCCATTGCAGATCACGCAAACAGCATCAAATAAAACGATGTCGTGTTGTTGAATGATGTCTTCAATATTCGGATGCATTCTTGTATTTCTTTTTGTGCTGACTTGCTTCTATAGTGCTTGATGCCGCAATAAAAAACCACCCGAAGGTGGTTTCTATACATGTCTAAACTGGCTTAGAGAAAGCTAGGCAAACCTTTGGCTGGATCGCTTTCACGTGCTGCTTGGGCATCTGCTACAGTCATACCTAAGGCCTTAGCAACGCCTTGCCCATAAGCTGGATCGCAAGCGTAACAGTTGCGGATGTGACGGTATTTAATGAAATCTAGCGCATCACCCATCGCTCCGGCCGTGTTATTAAACAGTGCCTGTTTCTGCTGATCATTCATCAGGTTGAACAGGGCACGGGGCTGACTGAAGTAGTCATTGTCATCTTCGCGGAAGTCCCAGAAATCGGCATCACCGGTGATTTTCAGTGGCGGTTCTCTGAATTCCGGTTGTTCCTGCCACTGGCTAAAACTGTTCGGCTCGTAATGTGGCAATGAACCATAGTTGCCATCCATACGGCCCTGACCATCACGGCGATTCGAATGTACAGGACAGCGTGCAGCATTGACCGGAACCTGTGAATGATTCACGCCAACACGGTAACGCGCTGCGTCGGCATAGTTCACTAAACGTGCCTGTAACATACGGTCCGGTGAGTAGCTGATACCCGGTACAAGATTGCTTGGTGCAAAGGCTGCTTGTTCTACATCCTGGAAATAGTTTTCCGGATTGCGGTTCAGTTCGAATTCACCGACTTCAATCAGTTGATAATCGCCCTTTGGCCAGACTTTGGTCAGGTCAAATGGATGATAAGGCACTGTTTCGGCTTCCAGTTCCGGCATGATCTGAACGTACATTTTCCATTTTGGATAGTCACCACGTTCGATGGCATCAAACAGGTCGGTCTGGCTGCTTTCACGGTCTTTGGCGATCAAGTCTGCAGCTTCAGCATCGGTCAGGTTCTGGATGCCTTGCTGGGTACGCATATGGAATTTTACCCAGAAGCGTTCATTTTTGGCATTGATAAAACTGAAGGTGTGACTGCCAAAACCATGCATATGACGGTAACCGGTCGGAATCCCGCGGTCGGACATGACAATGGTCACTTGATGCAAAGCTTCAGGCAACAGTGTCCAGAAATCCCAGTTATTGGTGGCGCTGCGCTTGTTGGTTTTCGGGTCGCGTTTGACTGCTTTATTCAGGTCAGGGAACTTGCGCGCATCCCGCAGGAAAAACACCGGGGTGTTATTGCCGACCAGATCCCAGTTGCCTTCTTCAGTATAGAATTTTAAGGCAAAACCGCGAATATCGCGTTCCGCATCGGCCGCACCACGTTCACCCGCCACTGTTGAGAAACGGGCAAACATTTCGGTTTTTTTGCCGACTTCAGAGAAAATTTTAGCGCGGCTATATTGGGTAATATCATTGGTCACGGTAAAGATACCAAAAGCACCTGAACCTTTGGCATGCATACGACGCTCTGGAATCACTTCGCGGACAAAGTTGGCCAGTTTTTCATTCAGCCATAAATCCTGGGCAAGTAAAGGTCCACGCGCACCTGCCGTCATACTGTTCTGGTTGTCGACCACAGGGGCACCAGCTTCAGTGGTCAGGTGGGTGACAGGGCATTTTTTAAAATCTTGGCTCATCTTTCCTCTCCAAGTTTTGAATATCTTATGTCGTTTACCTAGTATTCATAAAATATTGAGATATATGCTAATCAGATCAGGTTTCGCTATATTTACAATATCTTTAAATAAAGGGTGTTACAGCACAAAACGGAATTCAGGGTATAATTGAGTGAGCTCACTCAAAAAATATTTTTAAATTTAATAAAGTTTAAAATGTTGAAAATTAAATGGTTACTCTTAAAAAGTAACGGGTTTTCCACTCTGTGACAATATCAAATTCTATATATTTTGAATAACTCGAATAATGAATGGGATTAAACGAAAATAACAATATCTAAGTCCATAATATGTTTTTATCAAAGGATAAAAATAATAAGTGAAAAGTATCATTTAAAATACAATTTTATAACTGATTTATTTTAAATGGTTTTTTAATTAAGTTTTGTTGGTCTGAAGAAACCCATAAAAATAATGAATGGAATAAGGGTGTTTTCTGGCTATAGCTCGCATTTTTGCATACAGAAAATCCTATCCAGATGGTCTTTATTTTTAAAAAAGCATTGGCAAATATGCTTGAAAATTAATCAGTCGGCCCTATAATTATCTCACTCCTTCCTCAAAATCACATAGAGAGTAAAATGGCCAAGAAAAAAACAGCCGAGCAGGTGGTGATCCACAATTTTGTGGCAAAACACATGCATGAAGTCAACAAAAGCCAGGTCTTTGTAGACCGAAAGAAAAATGCAAAACGTGGCTACAACAAGCACAGACAAGGGCGATATTCCATGGAAGATCGCCCTTTTTTAATGGCCGCTTAAGGTCTGTAAGGTGGCTGGGGACGACGTGGGGGCTGCTTAGGATTAGTTTTAACTGGAGAGAGCGGGGCGACAGGTCGGTTGTTACGAGTTTGCGAATATTGATTTGGATACCGGGATGATGTTGTCGATTCATCCGCGATTAAGTCATTAAAGAATTTATTGAGTTTGCTTTGCACTGGTGCTTTGTGGTGAGGGGAATGAGGCTGTGGTCTGGCCTGCTGAAAACTGGCAAATTGATCTTTTTGTTGGTGATAGAGTCTGGCAGCAATGACGGAGGGGTCATCTCTGCCTAAACGCCGCCGTTGCGATGCCGAAATTTCAATGCCCAATAATGGAGTCATTTTAGGCCGATCGGCATAGCTCATTGCTCGATTGCTGGCGGGGCGTATATAAGATGAACCGGAATTATGAGCTTCTTTGCGGGCAGCCAAGGCCGGTGCAAGAATGACCACATAGAACACCGCAACAATCATGAACAGGATGACCAGAAATTCCATAACCACCTCTACCACTGTCGAGGGACTGGAAAAAGTCCCGTATTAGGCACTCACCATACGTGATGCAGATTTCACCATATCCCCTAAACCATGGGTTCTGAAATAATATTCTAACCAGCTTTTTACCATGAGCGGATTGTCCATTTTTAACACATGTTGCAGCAATTCTTGTGCATCACTCATCGGAACATGACAAATGGTTTTACGTACCCGCAAAATATTACTGGAACTCATCGACAGGGTATTAAAGCCCATGGCCATGAGCAAAACTGCAGACAGCGGATCGCCCGCCATTTCACCGCAGATACTGACCGGTTTTTCATTACGATGACAGTCCTGCACCAGACGGGTCAGGGCACGCAGTACTGCAGGGTGTAAATGTGAATAGACATTGGCTACCCGTGGATTATTGCGATCCACAGCCAACAGATATTGGGTCAGATCGTTGGAGCCGACCGAGAAGAAATCCACCAGTTCGGAAAATTCATCAATCTGATGAAGCACACTCGGCACTTCCACCATGATGCCGAGTTTTGGTTTATTTACCTTGACCTGTTCTTCTTCTTGAATCGCCGCATGGTCACGTTCCAGCAGATAGAGCGCTTCCTCGACCTCGCTGACACTGGTCACCATCGGCAGCAGAATATGCAGGTTATTCAGTCCGATACTGGCTTTGAGCATGGCGCGAATCTGTGAAGAAAAAATTTCCGGATGATCCAGGGTAAAACGAATGCCACGCCAGCCGAGTGCCGAGTTTTCTTCTTCAATCGAGAAATACGGCAGGTCTTTGTCTGCACCAATGTCCAACGTTCGCATCACCACCGGTTTATTGGCAAAGTGACTGAGCTGCTGACGATAAATCGCACGTTGTTCTTCCTCGCCCGGGAAGCGGTCACGCAACATAAACGGAATTTCAGAACGGTATAAACCGACACCTTTGGCACCACGCTGCACGCCACGCACCACATCAATCATCAGGCCGGTGTTGACGTAGAGTTTGACCGCCACGCCATCCGGGGTAATCGCATCTTTGGTTTCGTACTGGCGCAGATCTTTAGCAAGCTGTTCTTCTTCTTTTTGAATTTCTTTATAGCGACTGCGCAGGCGACGTGGGGGATTAATAAAGACCCGGCCCTGATGTGCATCGACAATCATCTCTACATCATCGAGGGTGTTGATCGGCAGTTCGGTCACGCCGACCACGGTCGGAATACCAAGAGCACGCGCCACAATCACCATATGTGAGTTCATGGCGCCTTCGGTAGTGACAATCGCGGCAATTTTATCTACAGGTAGTTCAACCAGTGCAGCCGTCGAAATTTCCTCACCAATCAGAATACTTTCATCGGTCAATTCACGGTGACTGGCATCGGCTTCCTGTAAGCGCGCCAGAATACGGCGGCCCAGATCTTTTAAGTCCGCTACCCGCTCACGTAAATAATCATCTTCCATTTGGGAAAATTGTGCCACATGATTGTCAATAACAATTCGCACGGCGCCTTGTGCCCAGTGACCTTCACGAATAAAAGCCTTGATTTCTGCAGGCAGGGCATTTTCATCCAGCATACGCAAGAACACGCTAAACAGTGCGCGTTCCTCGGCCATTAACGCATCCTGCATTTTGTCATCCAGTGACTGGATTTCTTCACGGACTGAATTTAGCGCGTTATCTAAGAGCTGCAGTTCTTCGCTGATGTCATCTGCTTCACGGTCAGGGACTGCGGCAAGATCTGCTGGCGGATAGAGAATCACTGCACGACCTAAGGCAATGCCACCGGAGCCAGAAACTCCCTGAAAGGTTTTATAGGCGGGCAGGTTGCTCGGCTTACGGAATACATCGATATTGCCAACGGCATGGGCATGGGCGATGACGCCAGAAAGCTGCGCGCAGAGTGTGACCAGAAAGGATTCAGCAGCTTCAGAAAAGTCCTGTGATTCTTTATTCTGAACCACCAGTACACCCATGACCTTACGGCGGTACATCACCGGCACACCGAGGAAGGAGTTATAAATTTCCTCACCGGTTTCAGGTAAAAACAGGAAGCGCTCATGTTTAGGGGCATTGTCCAGATTGACAATTTCTTCACGTTGTCCAACCAGGCCCACCAGACCCTCACCGGTCTGCAAAGACACATGGCCGACAGATTCTGCATTCAGGCCTTTAGACGCCATGAGCAGATAACGCTGATTGCGTTCATCGAGGAGATAGATCGAGCAGACATCAACCTGCATGGCCTCGGCCACATGCTTGACCATAATGTCGAGTGATTCATGCAAACTGGTGGACGCATTGATCTCCTGAACAATACGTCTCAAGGTGTCCAGTTGCATATTCGACATAAGGTCTGCTCCGTCTATTCAGAATTTCAGTGATTAAGTTTATTTATAACAATAGCCGCGTAAAAAATCTGCATTATTTATGCGATTTTTTAAGGTTTTTGCTGGGGTAGTTGCTGACACAACTCCACCAGGGCTTTGCGGTAAACATCACGTTTGAAATTCACGACTTGACCGAGTGGGTACCAGTAACTGACCCATTGCCATTGATCAAATTCGGGCGGATCAGACAGATTCAACTGAATATGCTGAACGGGGGCCGTGAGTTTGAGTAAAAACCACTTTTGTTTTTGACCGATACAGACCGGATCAGAGTCCGTACGAATGTATCGATGCGGCAAACGATAGCGCAACCAGCCTTTGGTTTGCGCGACTATCTGGACGTGTTCGGGCAATAAGCCAACTTCTTCTCTCAGCTCACGATAGAGTGCCTGCTCAGGGGTTTCTCCATATTGGATTCCGCCTTGTGGAAATTGCCATGCATTATGACCAATGCGTTTTGCCCATAAAACCTGTCCAGCATCGTTTGCCAAAATGATCCCGACATTCGGTCGGAAACCTTCAGAGTCGATCATTTGGCTACCTAAAAATTGTTTAATTTATGCCTTTGCCATCGGGGAGCATTATTTCGTTATCCAACTCGAAAAAAGCAAAGTTTAAAAATGTTAAAATTGCTATGATCTTAACGAATTTCTATCGACTAGCGGAGATAGATTTACAATTTTTTTCTTAAATTTCAGTTTTAACGAGTATTTTCATGAAATTGGCGCTATTTGATCTCGATCACACCTTGTTAAACACGGATTCGGATCATTCTTGGGGAGAGTTTTTGGTCAGTGAGGGCCTGGTCGATCCAGTTCAGCATCGCGCCATGAATGACAAGTTCTATGACGATTATAAAAAAGGTCAGCTGGATCCTTATGCCTATAATGAATTTGTGTTCCAGTTTCTGACCAAACATGACAATCATTATTTGACTGAATTACATCAACTGTTCATGCAAAAAGTCATTCGTCCACAAATGCGTCCTGAAGGTTTTAAAGCCATTGAGCGCCACCGTGAAGCAGGGCATGCCTTAGTGGGGATTACCGCAACTTCAGACTTTATTACCGCACCCATTTTTCGTGAATTCGGAATTACTGAAATTATTGCCACCAATGCTGAAGTCATTGATGGGAAATATACTGGTAAAGTCATCAATACCGCATGCTATCAGCAAGGCAAGCTGGTGCGTCTGGAACAATGGCTGGAAGGCCGCGACGTAACCGAGTCTTGGGCTTATTCAGATTCTATTAATGACCGTTTCTTGCTGGAATATGCGGATCATGCGATTGCAGTCAATCCGGATGATCGCTTGGAAACTTTAGCCCAAGAACAGGGTTGGAAAATACAGGACTGGTCGATCTAATCACTCCGAACTCATTGATGTGATTATTAAGTACAACTTCGGTTGTGCTTTTTATTTGCCTCATTTGAATATTAATGTTTTTTCACAGTCCAGCTGAATCAGACATGCTATGCTCGAAAAACAGGACATGATAACAATAGTAGATTCTGAGGTATGAGATATGACTCACGTTCGACCACGTATGACACATCTGTTCCAACAGCTTGGCTTGGATGCCAGTGCAGAAGGTATTGAAACATTTATTCACGAGCATCAATTGCATAAAGATCTGACTTTACTGGATGCGCCGTATTGGTCAGAGGCACAACGTCAATTTTTAAGCGAGAAAATAGCCTCTGATGGCGAATGGGCGATTGTGGTAGATCAACTCAATGAATCCTTGCATGAAAATTCAACCAGTGAAGGATAAGATATAAAGCCAATCGTATGATTGGCTTTTTAGACTATGACCTTACCTTTAGCGAATCCGTTTCCAGATCGTGACTTGTGACAGGGTATGTTGATACTTTCTGGCCGTTTCTCGAATCACAAAAGGCACATCTTGGGGTTCGGCCACCAATTCAAAGTGCTGGGTTAAAATGTTGGAAATACCAGCCAAAGTCGTGATCTTTTCCCCATCCTGCTGAAAACCGCCCAGCCATTCGCTACGCGCCGTATGTTCTTCCAGCCAGGTATAGGGCGAACTCAGCATTAAAATTCCACCTATATTGATACGTTTATGAATCTGCAATAAAAAGTCTTTCGGATGATGCAGCCGGTCAATCAGGTTCGCTGCCAGAATAAAATCATAGTCGCTAAAATGTGCTTTCAGGTTGCAGGCATCGGCCTGAAAAAATTCCGTTTTTGACGCAAACTGTTCCAAAGCGACATCTTCAAGTGAACAGCTTTTTTCTTCGCTTAATTCACCTTCTAGCGGCAGCTGATAACGTACCCTATTGCCTTGAGCCAAATAGACTGCCTGCTGGATAAAACGTGCTGAGAAGTCCAGACCGGTCACCTGATCAAAATAGTGTGCCAGTTCAAAGCTGGCGCGGCCGGTAGCACAGCCAATATCTAAGGCACGATGACATGGCACTTGCTGAAAATAGGGTTGTGCCAGATCGACCAGTGTTTTGGCAAAATTAGCGATACCAAAATATTCGGGGCCGTACTGGAATTCCAGATATTGGGAGACCAGCTGGTCGCTTTCATAGTTCGAAGGGAAATGTTGCAGTGCCTGATCAGAGGCGACGTAGCGAAAACCAGCGTGCTGAAAGAAATGCCGTCTGAAGGCGTAGCGGGAACTATATAAAGCTTCATTGCCCGCCGAAATCCAGGAGCCACCTTTCATCAGGTTATGGCGACCGTCAAAGGTTGGTGTACTGAAATCATCATAAAGCGGATGCACCTGAAAACCCTGAAATGGATAGATCGGAGTTTCAGTCCACTGCCAGACATTGCCCTGAATATCATAAAAATCGCCCTGCTTGAAATGATCGACCGGACAGGAGCTGGTGCCGTATTTCAACTCGATATTGGCCTGTTCAGGGCTCGGTAAATCTGAATCCAGATCGGAAACTGCATACAGGCGATACCATTCATCTTCAGTCGGCAAGCGAATGGTTTTTCCCAGCAGTTGGGATTTCCACTGACAAAAGGCCTTGGCTTCATGATAATTCACTTCTACCGGCCAGTCCCAAGGCATCGGCACTTCTTCTAGCATCAATCGCAGTGACCAGCCTAATTCAGTTTTGCGCCAGAAACAGGGATGAGCAGCTTGTGAAAATTGCAGCCAGCCTAGACCTTCTTCACTCCAGTAGTGTTCGGTCTGATAGCCATCAGCTTCGACAAAGGCCAGAAATTCCTGATTCGATACCAGATATTTGGAGGCTGCAAAAGCTGCAACCTCGGCTTCATGCCGGCCGTATTCATTGTCCCAGCCATAAAATGGATGGTTAAAATCTTTCTGCAAAAGCACCTTGCCGTCAGGTACCTCCAGCAAGTGATTATCCGGAGCCATGCCGGTAATGAGATTGGCGCGCCACTGTGGATGCTGGCGTACATGTTCCAAAGCATGCTGGCGGATCAGCACAGAAGAAGTTTCCAGATGGATCCGTTCATGTTCGATGCCCATGATGATGGTCCACCAAGGGTTTTGCCAGTTTAAGGGTAGAGTTAGCGGAGCATGTTCAAGGATGTTCAGGATCAGGGCGCGTACCTGATGCCGATAATCACGGACTTCCTGCACACTGGGCCAGTCATAGTGCACTTCATCCAGGTCATCCCAGCTCATCTCGTCTACACCGATCGCGAAGATACTTTCAAAATGCGGATTTACGCGTTCGCTAATTAGCTTGCTGAGCAGCAGTTTATTGACAAAAAAAGTGGCGGTATGGGCAAAATAAAAAATTAGCGGATGACGTAAAGTAATCGGCTTGATGAAAAATGCATCTTCATGTTTGAGGCATTCAAACAGTTGTTCATAGGTGTCAAAGGTGTTCAGGAAATATTCGCGCAGGCAGTGCCGGGCAGTCTGTTCATCGGCAAAATCAAGTGCCGGCGTGGGCAGCAGCATCGGTTTGGCCGAAAGCCACAGGCTGCTTGTATTGGTTTTATCTTGAGAGTGGGATTTTAAGGGAGAATCGAGCTGCATCCGTCAGGCTCCATCGAATAGTTTTAAGCATTCCTCTGCACTGCAAAAGAATGGAATTGTCTTAAAAATACTCGAAAGATATCGCCAGATGGGGTGTAT
This sequence comes from Acinetobacter lwoffii, assembly GCF_024129855.1. Lineage (GTDB taxonomy): Bacteria > Pseudomonadota > Gammaproteobacteria > Pseudomonadales > Moraxellaceae > Acinetobacter > Acinetobacter lwoffii_L. The sequence goes on along the minus strand of NZ_JAMXXC010000007.1, from coordinate 68,902 downwards.
TTAGGTAACAAAATGCTGCACCGTTTTGGATGCAGCATGTTCAGGAACGGCTTAAATAGACAGCGAGGCACCCTGCATGAGCTGAACCAGAGCCTGAGCTGCTTTGGACTGAGTACGACCGGGATGCCAGACCATGCCCAAACGACGGTTCATTTCCAGATTAATATCCAGCTGGTGCAGGTCATGATTGACCAAAGTTTTTGGCAGTACCGACCAGCCTAAGCCAATCGATACCAGCATCCGGATCGATTCCAGCGGATTGTTACTCATACTGACTTTCGGTTTGATGCCCTGTTTCTCAAATTCGGCCAAAGTAATTTGCGAGGTATAGGTCTGTGATGAGGGCAACAGGCTTGGATAGTCGAGCAAATCTTCCAGACACAGATTTTTTTGCTGCGCCAGCGGATGAAACGGTGCCACCACAAAGACTAGAGGATCATTCCAAATAGTCACATAATTCAGACGCGCATCACCCCGTGGCGGCAAGGTTAAAAATGCCAGTTCCAGATCGCCGGCAATCACTTGTTCATGCGCCTGCTCGGAATCGACAAAATGCACATCCAGAGTCACGTCAGGATATTCCTGAACATAACGGCGCAAATGACTCGGCAGATGATGCAGGCCAATATGATGACTGGTACCAATTTTTAGTTTGCCCTGTACCTGACCCTGTTCATGGCTCAAGGTATAATGAATATCACCGAGTTCATTCAGCCAGTTTTTCACTTTAGGCAACAGAGAGTGCGCCGCGTGGGTGGCCTGTACACCACGTCCGGCAGATTCAAACAGCTTGACCCCAAAGTATTCTTCCAGACTGTGAATACGTTTGGTGACAGCAGGCTGGGTAATGAAGAGCTGATCTGCGGCCAGAGAAATCGAACCGGTTTCCATGACTTTTACGAAGGCTTCAAAGGCTGCGAGATTCATCTTAACCACCTATAAAGAATTTTTATGTGTAAATATATTATTGTTATATTTTAAGAATAAATCAAAGCAAAATTAGCTCATCTATGTTGCAGTGCTGAATTACTATACATTTTCAAAGCCTTGGCATTTTTAAAACTAAAAAAGACCACCTATAAAGGTAGTCTTTTATCAGGAACCTCGACCGAAGAGTTTAGACGGTAATGTCCTCATTCTGCTGTTGGTTATTACGCTCCCAGATTTTTTCATGGAAGAAGAAAGCCACTGCCTGTACCGTTGGTTCTAATAAACTCAAGGCAATCGCCATCGTCAGACTGCCAGTCACCAAATAACCCACAATCATCGCTACGGTAATATGCATAATGTAGTAGCTGAAAGTCTTTTTAAACATGCGCTGGTTATTGTCTACAAAGCGTTGAATATGTGCCATGTCGAAGTTCCTCAAAATCATCATCTCTGTCGATGAAGAAATAATAATAATTCTCATTTAATTTGTGAAAACGAATATTTTTAATAAATTAATCGGAAAATTAGATTGATGAAAATAAAGTGAAAGTCTGATTTGATTCAGCTTTTAAAAGATTCCAAAAAGTTTTTTAACTGATAAAAATGATAAATTAGATTTATGTGATTGCAGCGATATAATCAAAATCAGAGAAAGAATTTACCCAGTCCAGTGGAGTACATCGACATGGCAGGCGCAACCCAAACAGCAAAAACATTATATGACAAATTGTGGGACGACCATTTAGTAACGCAACGTGATGATGGTTCTGCCTTACTGTACATCGACCGTCACTTATTACATGAAGTGACTTCTCCACAGGCCTTTGAAGGTTTGCAACTGGCCGGGCGCCAGCCATGGCGTTTAAGCGCGAATATTGCCACACCGGATCATAACGTACCGACCTCGAAAAAAGAGCGTGAGCAGGGTGTTGCCGGAATTGAAGATGAAACCTCGCGCATCCAGGTGCAAACTTTGGATGACAACTGCAAGACCTTTAATATTGTTGAATTTGATATTAATGATATCCGTCAGGGCATCGCGCATGTGGTCGGGCCGGAGCAAGGCTTGACCTTACCGGGCATGACGGTGGTGTGTGGTGACTCGCATACTGCAACACACGGTGCTTTTGGCTGTTTGGCGCATGGGATCGGGACATCAGAAGTTGAACATGTATTGGCGACCCAATGCCTGGTTCAAAAGAAGATGAAAAACATGTTGGTGCGCGTTGACGGAAAATTAGGTCAGGGCGTGACACCGAAAGATGTGGTCTTGGCGATTATCGGCAAGATTGGTACGGCAGGTGGTACAGGTCACGCGATTGAATTCGGTGGTCAGGTGTTCCGTGATATGTCGATCGAAGGCCGTATGACGGTATGTAATATGGCGATCGAAGGCGGTGCCCGTGTAGGGATGGTTGCTGTCGATGACAAGACTATTGAATACGTGAAAAACCGTCCATATGCACCGAAAGGCGAGCAGTGGGATCAAGCTATTGCTTACTGGAATACCTTGCATTCTGATGAAGGCGCGCACTTCGATACCGTTGTGGTCTTGCAAGGTGAAGAGATTGAGCCACAAGTATCTTGGGGTACTTCTCCTGAAATGGTGATTCCAGTCTCTCAAGCAGTTCCAACGTTGGAACAGGCGAAAGATGACGTACAGCGCAATGACTGGACACGTGCTTATCAATATATGGGCTTAACTGCCGGTCAGGCCTTGGCTGAGATTCAGCTGGATCGTGTCTTTATCGGTTCGTGCACCAACTCACGTATTGAAGATATCCGTGCAGCGGCTGAAGTGGCGAAAGGCAAGAAAGTGGCATCCACCATTAAACAGGCGATGGTCGTTCCAGGTTCTGGTTTGGTGAAAGCACAAGCTGAAGCGGAAGGTTTAGATAAAATCCTGATCGAAGCGGGCTTTGAATGGCGTGAACCAGGCTGCTCTATGTGTTTGGCAATGAATGCTGACAAATTGCAACCAGGCGAGCACTGTGCTTCAACATCGAACCGTAACTTTGAAGGTCGTCAGGGCAATGGCGGTCGTACCCACTTGGTGAGCCCCGCAATGGCAGCGGCAGCGGCAATTGCTGGTCACTTTGTTGATGTTCGTTCATTCTAGTTTAAGCCCTCATCCCGACCTTCTCCCAGAGGGAGAAGGAGTTCCCTCTCTTTGTAGGAGAGGGGTAGGGAGAGGTTACGAATTCGTTGGGAAATAAATATGAAAGCTTATACCGTTGAACAAGGTATCGTTGCACCTTTAGACCGTGCCAATGTCGATACCGATTTAATTATTCCAAAACAGTTTTTGAAATCGATCAAACGTACCGGTTTTGGTGAAAATTTATTTGATGAATTGCGTTACTTGGATGAAGGTTATCCAGGTCAGGACAATTCAGTTCGTCCGATCAATCCGGACTTTGTCTTGAACCAGCCACGTTATCAGGGCGCATCTATTTTAATTTCACGTGCCAACTTTGGTTGTGGTTCTAGCCGTGAACATGCGCCGTGGGCCTTGAGTGAATACGGTTTCCGTACCGTAATTGCGCCAAGCTTTGCTGATATTTTCTTTAATAACTGTTTTAAAAACGGTATGTTGCCTGTGATTTTGGCTGAAGATATTGTTGAGCAGTTATTTAAGGAATGTGCGGAAGATGAAGGTTATCAACTGACCATTGACTTGCAAGCACAAGAAGTTCGTACCCCTACGGGTGAAAGCTTTAAGTTTGAAGTCGATCCATTTCGCAAGCATTGCCTGTTAAATGGTCTGGATGATATTGGCTTAACTTTGCAGGTGGCGGATGATATTCGTGCCTATGAAGAAAAAACCAAACAATCGCGTCCTTGGGTATTTGCCGAAATTCATGGATAAATCAGTAAAAATTGTCATGGCATGACTGCGATGCCCTTGCTAATATCGGAAGATTATTGAGTTTTTTGATTAGGTAAGACAGACATTATGGCGAATTATTGGAAACAGTGGCTTGCTTTAAGTGCAGTATCGGTGCTGTTGACTGCATGTCAAAGCATCGACACGATGAAACTCAAACATGCCAAAGAAAATACTGAGAGCAAAAGCAATGCCCTGATCTACTGTACAGGGACGCCAGATTGCCAGTTCGAACGCTTCAATCAGACCATTATTGTCAACGCCGACAATGGCCGCATCAGTGATGAGGCGCTGAAGCAGAAACTGGTGCGCTTGCAGGCCAAAAATTTAAATCAGGCCAATCCGATTTATTTATCTGTGCCGGCAGGACAGCATGAACTGGTCGTGCGTTTTTATCCGATCAGTAAGGATAAAGCGGAAACTTTACATGTATTCCATCGTTTTCAGGCCAATAACCGCTATAGCTTAAAAATGTTTCGTGACCGTAGTGCGCGTAGCAGCAGTTTATTAAATTCTTCGGCGCCGGATCCGCTTTGCGTAGATCTGGTACAAGAGCAAAAAACCATTCGTCGTTTTTGCAAACCCTATAATGCAGTCACCGGGATTGCAGAGTTTGTAGAAAAGAAAATTTAACCTCTGTCAGGTCTGAATCTGACGTTTTAAACGGAAAATCTCATGTCTAAACAAATTTTGATTTTAGCTGGTGACGGCATCGGCCCTGAAATTGTAAAAGCCGCAGAGCAAGTACTCACACGCGTAAATGAAAAATTTAATCTCGATTTGACATGGGAACAGGGCTTACTCGGTGGTGCAGCCATTGATGCACATGGTTCACCGTATCCTGAAGTGACCTCTGAACAGGCTAAAAAAGCTGATGCGATTTTACTCGGTGCCGTGGGCGGTCCAAAATGGGATACGATTGAGCGCTCAATTCGTCCGGAACGTGGTTTATTGAAATTGCGTAGTGAACTGAACCTGTTTGCTAACTTGCGTCCAGCCATTCTTTATCCGCAATTGGCTGATGCTTCAAGTTTAAAGCCTGAAATCGTAGCAGGTCTGGATATTCTGATTGTGCGTGAATTGACCGGTGGTATTTACTTCGGTCAGCCACGCGGTATCCGTGAACTGGAAAATGGCGAGAAACAAGGCTATAACACTGACGTTTATTCAGAATCTGAAATCAAGCGTATCGCCAAAGTCGCTTTTGAAATGGCCAACTTGCGCGGTGGTAAAGTATGTTCAGTGGATAAAGCCAACGTGCTTGAAGTAACTGAACTGTGGAAACAGACAGTGACTGCACTGAAAGATGCCGAATACCCTGAAATTAATTTATCGCATATGTATGTCGACAATGCCGCAATGCAACTGGTGCGTGCGCCAAAGCAGTTTGACGTGATTGTCACCTCGAATCTGTTCGGTGATATCCTGTCTGATGAAGCTGCGATGTTGACCGGTTCAATCGGCATGTTGCCATCGGCATCTCTGGATGAAAATGGCAAGGGCATGTATGAGCCTTGTCATGGTTCTGCACCAGATATCGCCGGTCAAAACCTGGCAAATCCATTAGCGACGATTCTTTCGGTGGCGATGATGTTGCGTTATACCTTCCGTGAAGAAGCGGCTGCTAAAGCGATTGAAGATGCAGTAGGTCAGGTCTTGGATCAAGGCTTGCGTACGGCAGATATCATGTCTGAAGGCATGCAAAAAGTCGGTACGGTTGAAATGGGTCAAGCAGTCGTTGCTGCATTGAACTAAGCCTGTTTTGATTCAAAAAAACGCAGCCTTGAGCTGCGTTTTTTTATAATAGAAATTCCAAAGCTTAAACCCCTTAACAGGTTCGGCCTGTGGTGCGTACCGCGGTCGCAATATTATCTTTGAGTAAGAAGGTGATTTTACATTGCAATTTGACGTCGTAGCCGCCGGCAGGACTTACTGAGACAGGAATCGGTACAGTGCCTGTCCCTGTGGCAGGAAACTGCGCTACAGGCAAAGGAATGGTAATGGGGCGTTGTACCACATAGCTTAATTGCTTGGCGCTGCGTTCAGGCCCACTGATCTGCTGGTAACCTAAACGTTTTAGATCCAGAGTTTGATCGATCAGTTGGCTGCTTTGCCCAATGAACTGTTGTAAATAGGCATCACGCTGTGCAGCCGTTGAGGAGGTGGTGCTGCATGCATTAAGCAAACTCAATGCTGTACAGCATACTAAAATCAGTGTGAACTTCATGAGCTGTCCTCACACCAAATGAAATGAGTGTAAGCGCATTCCATGCAAAAATACTGTTGTGATTTGATACACGGTAGAAGTAGAGTAATGAAGTCGATCTCTGATTTAATCCGATCCAGGCTTTGAACTCGATGAGTACAGCTTAACAAGCTCTACCGGTATAGCGGATGGCTTGAACAATTTCATCTTTCAAGTCAAACCAGATTTGGCATTTCATCTCAATGTTATAACCACCATTTGAGGGCATCGGCATTGGTGCACCGATCGAGATACTCTGACTGATATTCGGTGTACCCATTGGAATATTCATCTCCCGAAAAATAGTGTAGCTGAGAAATTCTGCGGTTTGAATCGGTTGCTGGGAGGTCTTGAATCCCATTGCACGAAGATCAAGCTGGCTACGAACTTGTGCGGCAGTTTGACCCACATAAGGTTGTAGAGACTGATGCAGATGCTGATTACCGCCGGTAGCGCATGCAACGAGAAACAAGCTGGAAAGTAGGAATAAGCATCTCATATTCATTGTTTTTATACATGTTGTTTTTAATTCAATGAATAGTCGTGAATTTATAGGCCTGTGTCAAATTATTTTATTGATTGATAAATAATTCAAGTAATAAAAAAGCCACTAAAAGTGGCTTTTGCTTGCGCTAAAACTTAGCGTGCACGATATGTGATACGACCTTTAGTCAAATCATAAGGTGTCATTTCAACCTTCACACTGTCGCCAGTTAAAATACGGATATAGTGTTTACGCATTTTACCAGAGATGTGGGCAATCACTTCGTGACCGTTCTCTAAACGTACACGGAACATAGTATTAGGAAGCGTCTCGGTGACAACGCCTTCGAACTCGATGAGTTCCTCTTTATTGGCCATAGCCTACCTGAATGAATAAATTGGAAAGGCGCAAATTATAGTCAATTTTTTTGCAAAATACAAGACGAAACGGGCGTTAGACTGATCATCTGCCAGTAAAATAGGCGAACTGTCACGATAATTTTTTTAACTAAAAAGACACCTGTTTCTGTTGTCAGTTTGGTCAATCACAGTTAATCTAAAATTAATCTTTTTAAGTATAAATGAAGTACATACAAGGAAGGCTTTTGAGTGAGTCAGCTAACGGATGCATCAGTCGTATTGCGTTTAGGCTATCAGGCGATTCGTCGTGCGGGGTTGCCAACAGAAGAACTTTTGACCAAAGCGGGAGTGGCTTTAAATCAGGTAGAGGCCAATGACCGTACTCCGCTGAGTGCCCAGTATGCCTTTTGGGTGGCGGCAGAGGAAGTCAGCAAAGACCCGGACATTGGATTGCATCTGGGTGAGCACCTGCCACTTTATCGTGGTCAGGTCATTGAACACTTGTTTGTATCATCTGAAAATTTTGGTGAAGGACTGAAACGTGCTTTGGCTTATCAGCGACTGATTAGCGATGCCTTTGCTGCCAAATTGGTGATTGAAGATGACCGCTGCTATTTAACCAATGGTGAACAGCCTTTTGCTGAAAGTCTAGTGAATCGTCATTTTACTGAATGCGCCATGTCAGGTGTACTCAGATTTTTTAAGTTTATTACTGAAGGGCGTTTTGAGCCGATTTATATCGATTTTAATTTTTCTAAAGGGGGACCTGATGATGAATATTTCCGGGTTTATGAGTGTCCGGTCAGTCTAGGTCAGAAAGAAACCCGTTTGTATTTCGATCCGACTATCCTGGAATATCCGCTGTGGCAGGCTGAACCTGAGCTGTTGCAGCTGCATGAGCAACTGGCCATTGAAAAGCTACAGGAACTGGCAAGATATGATCTGGTCGGTGAAGTACGTCGTGCAATCGGCTCTACTTTGGAGAGTGGCGAAACCACGCTAGAAACTGTGGCAGCCCAGCTGAACATCACGCCACGCCGTTTGAGAACACAACTGAGTGAGGCACATACCAGTTTTCAGCAGATTCTCTCGGATTATCGTTGTCGTCTGGCCAAGCGTTTGCTGGCGAGTACCAATGAGAGCGTCGAGCGGATTGTCTATCTGACCGGTTTTTCCGAGCCAAGTACCTTCTATCGTGCCTTTAAACGCTGGACCAATGAAACGCCAGTGGAATATCGGAAGCGGAAGCAGCGTTAAAAATCCCTCCTAACCTCTCTTTAAAAAAGGGAGGAATTCCCCTCCTTTTAGGAGGGGTTAGGGGAGGTAAATATTCTAAAAAATTTAAAAACTATTCCGGCATATTCAGCCAATGTGGACCTAAGGGTAACTCCGGTAATTCAAACTGCGCCGGATAGTCAGCATGAATAAAATACAAACCATCTGCTGGTGCAGTCACGCCTGCGGCTTTACGATCTTCGGCAGCGAAAATAGTATCAATATGATCGGCAGCGTACATACCCTGACCAATTTCCAGTAAACAGCCCATGATATTGCGCACCATATGGTGCAGAAAGCCATCGGCTTGAATATCCAATACCAGATATTGACCATGCTGAATCAGGTGGCAATGGCTGACATGACGAACGGGCTGATTGGACTGACAGGCTGCGGCGCGGAAGCTTTCAAAGTTATGCGTGCCTTCAAACTTTTTCGCGGCGTATATCATCTGTTCAACATCAAGCGGTGCATAGACATGGGTGACCTGTTTATGCAGCAATGCCGGGCGTACAGGGTGGTTGTAGACCACATAGCGATAGCGGCGCGCCTGTGCCTTAAAACGGGCATGGAAGCTGTGATCCATTTCTTTGATCCACTGGATCGAGATGTCTTTAGGGAGTTGGCTATTGCAGCCCATCAGCCAGCCACGTTCAGAACGCACGGCATCAGTATCAAAATGTGCCACCATGTTGGTCGCATGTACCCCGGCATCCGTGCGGCCGGCACCCTGTAGGCTAATCGGTTGATCGGCAACTCGGCTCAGGACCCTTTCAATGGTTTCCTGTACGCTTGCAACTCCCGGCTGTTGAGTCTGCCATCCCCGATAATGCATCCCACAAAACTCAATTCCCACCGCAAAACGCTGCATAATGACCTCAAACCTTATTGATCGTACCAATGACGATGCCATTGCTCTACAGTGTCGTATTGTAAATACATTTTCAGGGCTTTTGCATACAGATCCGCATGTCCATAACTTTCATTCAGCAAAATTTTGCAGTGATTGACCCATTCGGCAATAGCATAGCGCTGATCCGTCGCACCAAAAGGCACTTGGGTGGTCAAGACGGAAATGCAGCCCTGCTCATAGAGTTGATCAATGAGCGCAATCATGGTGTCATTGACCGCCAGGTTGCCAGTGCCAAAACCTTGCAAAAATAGAAAATGCGGTGGTCGAGCCAAGAGGTTGTTCAAGTTATTCAGCTGCTGAGCCAGATCAATCGGCTGCATCATGATGCTCATGCAGTTGAATTCAGCCGCTTTCGCAATATCTTCTACCTTGACCTGATAACACGGTTGATGGGTCTGGATTGCGATATTGGCCTCAAGACCTGCAAAGGCATTTAACTCGGTAGTATGCTGTTTCAGTGCAGTTTGCGCATGTAGCAGCTGATGATGGAATGCCAGATAGACTCCGGCGCTACAGGTGCTGACCGAATCTAATGCAAATTTCAGGTTATCCAGGGCATCGCTAAATTCACGCTGTTCATTGTCTTGAGCATTCAGCAACGGATATTGGCTACCGGTCAACACCACATGCGCCGAGTTTCCAATAAAATGTGCCAGTACTGCACTGGCATAACTCAGTGTATCTGTACCGTGAATAATCACAAAATGCTGGATCTGCCGCGATTGCAATTGCTGAATAAACTGTACCAGTTGCAACCAGTCGGTTGCTGTACAGGCACTACTGTCCTTAATAGCGGGTGCATGATAGCATTCGACGAAATAATGCTCTGCGAGTATCTGTTCGAGCTTTGGAATAAATAAATCAGCAGGCATCGGTGCAAGAGGGTCTCCCACACAGCCGAATGTGCCGCCCATATAAATTAATGCAATATTTTTTATCATAAAAAAAGCAGCCAATTATTGACTGCTTTAGTGTAAATCGAAATGCATCAAGATGCGATTTGATTCAGTAATTGCTCGGCGCGTTGTTGTTGCTCAGGAGTATATTCAGCTTCTCGCTCCGCAATGACTTCACGAGCAGCGGTATAGGCACCGAGTTGAATATATTGCTGGGCAAGATCCAGGTTAAGACTTGCTTCATTAACATCCAGTAATTCCGGGAAAGATTGCACCAGCGGATCATGCTGGTCTATCGTTGCCTGAGCTGGTGTAGCAGGAAGATCGAAATTCATCGCTGTCGCAGCAGGTGCTTCTGGCGTGGTTTCTAAATGATCTAATTTAAAATCCATGCCTGATAGATTGGTTTGTGACGCTGGTTCTGCCACAGGTGCTGCAGCTGTCAAGCTAGACAGGTCAAACTCAGTCGCTGGCACAGCCGTTTTTTCAGCTGCTGGTACAGGTGTGTCAAGTGAGAATGAAAAATCGAGAGGCTTGATTTCCTCAGTCACAGTTGGTGCTGTTTCTACTGGAGCAGATTGTTCCAAATCCAGTTTAAAGTCTAAGACAGGTGCCGTTTCTGTTACTGCTGTAGTTTGAATATCTGTAGATGTACTCTGAAATTCAAAATCTACAGAAGGAGCAGCAGGTACAGGAGCCTCTTCAGCTTTTGGTGTTTCTACTGGGGTAGTCTTTGGTTCAAAATTAAATTCAAGTGGCTGAATATCTGTTACAGGTTCTGCAACAGGGGCCGGCTTGCTTGATTGAAAGTCCTGCTGCAATTGTTCAAATGCCAGTTCATTTGAAGGGGCCGGTGCAACCAGATCGGCAAAAGCATCTGAAGTTGAAGTAGCTTCCTGCGCAGAAGAAGTTTTAGGCTGGGCACTTGGGAAATCAATGGTATCTTGTACAGCAGATGAAGATTTTTCAAATTCACGCTGTTTCGCTTCAGCTTGCGCCAGAATCTCATCTAAATGCAAAGAGCGGATATGGTTGAGCAGCTGTGAAATCGCAAACTCATCTTTTTGTAAGATATGAATATCCAATAACAACAGATAGAGTTCATGCTGGGAATTATCCCGATTCAGTGCCTGATTAATCTGTGCTTCGGCCGCAAAAAAATTACGTTCCTGAATCAGGCCTTCAATTTTCTTGCATGTTTCTGCTGATAATGGCGTTGCTGATTTTTTTGTGACCCCGACTGGCTCCACTACTTTGGTTCTTTGTGGAGCAGCTTTTGAAGCAGAGCCAGGTTTTTTCGCTTTTACCGTTTTAGTTTTTGCTTTATCTGATTCTTGAGCATCTTGTCGTTTTTTAAAGACAATTAATACGATGATCAATATCACTAATGGAATCACATAAATCAGCATGTTTTACCCCTTGGGGATAGAGTAGTTTAAGTTCGCCTATCCCAATAAATCGTCATGTGTAACTTTTTAATTAATTGGCTTCTTATCTGCTTGTTGGGCTTTGAGCTGTTGTTGTAGCTGGGCCAGACGCGCATTTAATAACTGAATTCTGTGATCCTTCTGATTGAGTGCCAATTCTAATTCAGTTACGTTTCTCTGTAATTTAACGGTTTTTTCTCGGGCTGTCATAACTTTTAATGACAATTCCTTTGATGTTTGATTGCGTTCTGTGTTCTGGTTTGCAGAAACTTGCCCGGAATCGCGCTGGTTCTCAGCCACTAGGCTCATTTCTGCCTGATTCAGGCGGTATTTAGTCTTGCCAGTAGGCTTAGACGGTAGCTCGGTTTGCTTTGCCGCAGTGACTTTAATAGGCGCAGGTGTAGGATGAGTCGTATTTAAGTTCAATGCAGCACCTTTACGTAGACGATTGGCATTTCCTCCAATAAAAGCATGCTCATTGTCTTTTTTAATTTGTTGCATGACTTCATTGACCGGGCGCTGCTGCTGTTGAGCAATTCGTGAGGCAATTCCCCACAGTGACTCATTGGATTGAACTACATAAGTAGGTTGAGTCTGATTCGGAGTTGCTTTGACTGGTGAAGCTTTTGTAGTAACTGGAGCTGGAGTTTTCACCGGATTAGCTGATCCAGTTGATTTTCTGGCTTGTTCCTCAGCAAATTTTTTCACCAATGGATCACTGGAAGCAGTTTGATGATCAGAATGGGACTCTACAGCTTTCTGCATATTTGCTTTATTTGGTGCTGATGCACTTTGATTTGCTGGTATCGTACTGGTTGGTTTGTTTGTAGTCGAGGCTGCTGCAGGAGCCGGCGATGCAAGAGTTGCTTGTGAGGTCTTTACTGAATCTGAAAGCGCCGCTGCAGTTTTAACTGGGGCTTGAATATCGGGTGCAGTTACAGCCTCGCTTTTAAGCACAGGCGCAATCGCTTGCGCCTGAATCGCTGGACTTGATGTCATTACAGCTGGTGCAAATGCAGTTTTAGGAATGGAAATATTCGATAATACAGGTGGTGCTGTGCGTTGCAATGCCAATGGCTTTTCTAAAACCGGTGGCTTATTTGAGGCAGCGGAAGCTGCTGTACTGTAATGGCTACTTACGGGTAAGTTGAGTGCAATATCTTTTTCACTGACGACGACAACTGGTGCAAGCGGGCGTTCATTCTGTTTGAGACTAGCTTTTAATAAATCAGTTTTAGCTTGTAAGGGCGTACGGATATGTTGCAGACGTGCAGCATTGCCTTCCTTGATTTTGACAATAATATTCAGCTCGCGCTCTGTCATGGGGCGAGAAGAAGTAATAGTAATAACCCCGGTGCCATTATTGCTGCGCCGAGTAAAAAAGTTCAGATGACCAGGTGGCTGATGCGATGCACCTATCGAGAGTAAATCTTCAGGTGAAGCCAGACTGACTTCAATCGGCAAATTGATATCAGACTGCCGAAAAGTCATTTCTGCGTAGAGTAATTCCCCTGGGGCAGACTGAATCTGAACCGGATCTACATTAATCGCATAAATATTTTGTGAAGCGACAATGGCTAAAATGGCAAGCTTTAATTTGTTATATACAGTCATCTTAATCGTGAGCTCAGTCATTATCGCATAGCGAAAATTATAGATTAACGGGATGTTTGTTTTTTGTAAAATACTTACGCAATAGTTACATAAAAAAGCCGATCAATAAAGATCGGCTTTTGGCTTTATATCCAAAGGATATTAGGCATTTTTATAATCAATCAGAATACGCAGCATACGGCGTAACGGCTCAGCGGCACCCCAAAGCAACTGGTCACCTACAGTGAATGCACCCAGATATTCTTTACCCATGTTCAGCTTGCGCAGACGGCCTACTGGAACGCTTAAAGTACCTGTTACAGCAACAGGCGTCAGATCAGTCATCGATGCTTCACGAGTATTTGGAACCACTTTAGACCAGTCATTGGCACGTGCAATGATGTCTTCGATTTCATCCAAAGGTACATCTTTTTTCAATTTCAGGGTTAATGCCTGAGAGTGACAACGCATGGCACCAATACGCACACAGTGACCATCAATCGGTACGATCTGCTGATTGCCCAGAATCTTGTTGGTTTCAACCTGACCTTTCCATTCTTCTTTCGACTGGCCGCTTTCCAGCTGCTTGTCGATATAAGGAATGAGTGAGCCAGCCAAAGGAACGCCAAAGTTTGCAGACGGGAAGCCTTCACCACGTTGTAATTCAGCAATTCTAGAGTCGATATCCAGAATTGGAGAACGCGGATCATCTAGCAACTCTTTGGTATTGTTATATAAATAACCCATACCATTGATCAGTTCACGCATGTTCTGTGCGCCTGCACCTGAAGCGGCCTGATAGGTCATTGAAGTTGCCCATTCCACCAGATTGTTCTGGAACAGACCGCCCAAGCCCATCAGCATCAAGGAAACTGTGCAATTACCGCCGACAAAAGTCTTGGTGCCTTTGACCAGACCGTCTTTGATCACATGCATGTTCACCGGATCAAGTACGATGATGGCTTCATCATCCATACGTAAGGTCGATGCTGCATCAATCCAGTAACCGTTCCAGCCTTCAGCTTTCAGTTTCGGGAAAACTTCAGAGGTATATTCGCCACCTTGACAGGTAATAATGACATCCATTTGCTTCAGACTGTTAATGTCTGATGCATCCATAAGTGCTGGGGCGGTCTTACCGCCAAATGCCGGCGCTTCACCGCCTGCATTACTGGTAGAGAAATAGAATGGCTCAAAATGAGCAAAATCATTCTCTTCAACCATACGTTGCATAAGGACGGAACCAACCATCCCGCGCCAACCGACCAGACCTACTTTCATGTCACTTTGCCTCGGTGCGTTAAAAAATCAAAAGGGATTCGAGTGTACCAAAAAGGGACTCAACTGCAAGAGCTACACAATCAAAACATCAATATTCTTGAGAGAAATATCTGCTTTATGATACATACAAAATTGATAACGTCATTTTTCTTTTAGAAAAAATAATAACTTAATTAAGAGCGCAGTTTATGATATGGGTTATCCAAATTCTGGCAATCATTGTCATTTGGTTAAGTTTTTGGTCACTGATACCACGCGATGAATGGTGGATTCGGGGTGCGGATTTTCCACGCTTACAAATTCTGGTATTGGGCTTTATCGCCTTTATTCTTTTTCTCCTGGTTGATCATCCCTGGAACTGGTTGAATCAGCTGCTTTTTATCGGTCTGATGGCAGCTTTGGCCTATCAGTTGAAAATGGTATTGCCCTATACCTTTATCTGGAAAAAACAGGTCAAGCAGGTCAAGCATGATCAGCTGGATCCGCAACGTCAGATTTCCCTGGTCGTTTCCAATGTACTTACTACCAATACCAAATATCATTTACTGATCGAGCAGATCCAGATTCATCAGCCAGATCTGGTTTTGACTCTGGAAACCGATCAAAACTGGCAAAATGCACTCTCGGTGATTGAAGCTGATTATCCTTATCGCGTGCCTGTGCCTTTGGATAATCTGTATGGCATGCATCTATATAGCAAGCTCGAACTGAGTGAAACTGAGGTTAAATTTATTCTGAGTGATGAAATTCCCTCCATTCATACCACGGTGATTTTACGCTCAGGACAACCGGTACAGCTCTACTGTCTGCATCCCAAACCACCCAGTCCGACCGAGGCCAAGGATTCTACCTTGCGTGATGCTGAACTGCTGATTGTCGGTGATCAGATTAAAGATCTGGATGAAAGCTGTATCGTCATGGGCGATCTGAATGACGTGGCCTGGTCACGTACCACACGCCTGTTTCAACGCATTAGTGGGCTGCTGGATCCGCGGGTAGGACGTCATTATGTGAATACTTTTCACGCAGATTATCCTTTTTTCCGCTGGTCGCTGGATCACGTCTTTCATAGTACCGATTTTGCCTTGGTACACATGGAGCGTTTACCGCATGTAGGTTCTGACCATTTTCCGGTCTTTCTGGTATTACAAACCGGTCGGGTATTCGAGCATATTCAGGAAGAATTAGAACAAACTGATAAAGATGAGCAGGAAGCACAAAAAGCCATTGAAGAGGGCATTCAGAAAGCAGAGAAAGAGGAAAAAATAGTCACTGATGAAGTTGCCCTGGCTTATAAAGAAGGGGGCAAAATCTCATAGGTTTTTAGAAGAAAAGTGTACGATATTGCTTACAACAGTTTACGCTTCTTGCGAATGGGCAGGGGTTGGGAATCTGGGTATTCTAGGTTTATCAGCACAGGGAGTCGAGAAAGGATATTCTCATAAGGAAGACGAAGCTGAATGAAAACATCATGGATATGATGCTGAAAGGGAAATCACAAAAAAGCAGAACGAATTATAATATGTGAAAGCACAACCTCATTAACCCGAGTTTTACAGGATGTAGAGCTCGGGTTAAATTATTTCAATTACTTAAACATGATTTTAAGCTATAGCCCTTCAAATTCCGTGATCAAATCGATTTAGTAAATTGATTTATAACCTTCAGGGCGAGTCTTAAAACGGCGGTGGAACCACATATATTGGGTCGGTGCGATGCGCAACTGCTGCTCAATCACCCGGTTCACGCGAGTGGCATCTTCAACTTCATTCTCACTAGGGAAGTTTTCCAGTGCCGGTTCAATGAGCACATGGTAGCGCGGATTGTTAATATCGCCATGACGGTAGAAATATAAAGGAATTGCAGCCGCTTTGGTCATTTTCAGTAAACGGCGATGTGCGGTTACAGTCGCCGCAGGCACGCCAAAAAAAGGTGCCATCACGCCTTGTTTTAAACCATAATCCTGATCCGGACTGTACCAGATCGCATGGCCATTTTTCAGGTTACGTACCAGACCGCGCATATCATCATGGTCAATCTGATTGGCATAAATTGTGGCGCGACAACGGTAAATCAGCATGTCCAAAAGTGGATTATTCTGCGGACGATAGACTACATCCGGTTCAAAATATTGTGCGCAAAGATAACCACCCGCATCGAGCAAAGTTGAATGCGTGCCTAATAACAGCATGCCTTGGCCTGCGGCTTGTGCCTTCTGAATATGTTCCAAGCCTTCAATACTGACGCGGCCCTGAAACCATTTCGGACTGTACCAGGCATTCAGCGTCTCAAACACCCCCAGCATTTGATCGATAAATACCTGACGGGCATTGTCCTGTACCTGCTTTTCAGACCATTCGGGAAAGCAGACTTCCAGATTACGCAGCGTGGTTTCACGGCGTGATTTCAAGTATTTAAAAGAAAGGTGGCCCAGCAGGGACGCCAGACGATGCTGAATGGCCCAAGGTAAGATCGCCAGAATCATCAGGAAAATAATGCCTAGCCATTTGCCCCAATATTGAGGTAACAGGAATGACCATTGAAATTCACCGGGTTGATATGCAGGCTGAGTACTCATAAAACAATTTAGGGCCAAAAGATTAAATGCAGTCTAACAGAGAAGATTATTGAAATAAAAAAGCATCTGTACGAATACAGATGCTTTAGTAAAAGCTCGGGGAATATTTAGCCGTTACTTAGGTTGTCCAGTTCTTCCCAACGCTCTAATTTTTCCAGTAACAGCTCGTCAATTTCTGATAAACGGTTAGACAGTTTCAGTGCTTTATCGGAATCAGTCACAAATAAAGAGCCATCAGCCAGTTGTGCATTGATCTCGACCTGCTCTTTTTCTAGCGCTTCCATCTCAGCTGGAAGCTGTTCGAGTGCACGCTGGTCCTTGTAGCTAAGCTTAACTTTCTTGGCAGCGACCGGTGCCGCCTCAGCTTCTGCTTTGGCCATGGCTTTTTTCACGGCACTTTTTTGGTCAACCACGGTTTGATCCGGGCGCTGTTCAAGATAATCCTGATAACCGCCGACATATTCGTCGATATTGCCCTTACCATCAAAGACCCAAGTGGATGTTACCACGTTGTCCATAAAGGCACGGTCATGCGAGATCAACAGCAGGGTGCCTTTGTAGCCGCCCAGCATTTCTTCCAGTAACTCTAAAGTCACCATATCCAGGTCGTTGGTTGGCTCATCCATCACAATCAGGTTCGATGGTTTCAGCAAAAGTTTCGCCAGCAAGATACGATTGCGTTCACCACCCGACAAAGCTTTGACTGGTGTACGGGCACGTTCTGGCGAAAACAGGAAATCTTGTAAATAACTATAGATATGACGACGGTTACCATTCACATCCACGTGGTCAGAACCTTCTGAGACGTTATCTTTAACAGATTTTTCCAGATCCAGCGCATTACGGAGCTGGTCGAAATAGGCCACTTCTAACTGCGTACCGGTCTTCACCGTACCGCCATGTTCTAGCTCGCCCAGAATGGCTTTAATGAGGGTAGTTTTACCGACACCGTTATCACCGACCAGACCGATACGGTCGCCACGGAGGACAAGTGCAGAGAAGTTGTTGATGATCGGTGCATTGTCACCGAATTTCACACTCAGGTTCTCAATTTCAAACACCAGTTTGCCTGAGCGGTTGGCATCCTGAGTCGCCATCGTCACTTTACCTTGTTGCGAACGACGTGCTCTAGATTCTTCACGTAATGCTTTTAGGGCACGGACACGACCTTCGTTACGGGTACGACGGGCTTTAATCCCTTGACGGATCCAGACTTCTTCCTCAGCCAGCTTTTTATCGAACAGCGCATTTTGCTTTTCTTCAGCTTCCATTTGCTGGGCTTTCAGGTCTAGATAACGTGAATAGTTACCTTCATAACTACGCAGTTGACCACGATCCAACTCAACAATACGGGTGGCAATGCTGTCGACAAAGGCACGGTCATGCGAAATGAACAGCAGGGTCAAATTGTTTTGATCGAGCAGGAATTTTTCCAGCCATTCGATACTTTCAACATCTAAATGGTTCGTCGGTTCGTCGAGTAACAGCACATCAGGTTGGGTAAGTAAAGCACGTGCCAGCAAGACACGACGTTTACGACCACCAGACAAATCGGCAAGATCTGCATCCGGGTCCAGACCCATTTTGCTTAAAATCGAATTGACCTTGGTTTCCAGCGCCCAGCCATCCAGCTGATCCATTTTGTGTTGCAGGTTGCCCATACGATCACAGGCGTCCATGTCACCGAGTACACAGGCTTCACTGGCAGCATGATAAGCACGCAAAACTTCCGATGCTTCACCGGCACCATCTGCCACGATATCAGCCACTTTACCTGAATCCATCGGTACATCTTGCGCCAGCATGGAAATGGTAATACCGTTTTGTAATGAAACTTCGCCGTTGTCAGGCAGTAAACTTCCTTCAATTAGCTTAAGTAAGGTAGACTTACCCTCACCATTACGGCCAATCAAACACACTCGTTCGCCGCGTTCCAAGTTAAAATTCGCGCCGTCGAGCAGGGCGGGTCCACCAAACGCAAGTTGGACATCCCTAAGGGTAATATAGGCCATAATGTTTCCTGAAATCCCCAATGAGGACTTTAAATGACTAAACAACAAAATCTAAATGATCAGGCGTCATTTTCCGCACCCATTGAAGATTTGCAAGTGCGAATTGCATTTTTAGACGATTTAGTTGAACAGTTGAATGATCAGGTGGCTAAACAGACCTTGGAAATTGCTGATCTGAAAAAGCAAATGACGCTGTTATATCAACGTGTTGAGTCTTCAGATCTGTCTGAAGGCATTGCAGAATTTGATCCGGTTGCAGACCGACCACCGCATTATTAATTTGCAACCAATGATTTAATCAATAATGACCCTTAGCTGATCTAAGGGTTTTTTATTGAAAAATAAAAATGAGCCAATCGATAAGATGGTAAAAGAGAAGTATTTTTTGTTTTGAATGGGCTTTTAAATTGTATTAAATCCGCATATAAAAGTAATAAAGCGTAGCGTGATGATCAAGTGCAAAAGAATTTTCCTGTTGAAAACAAACATTCACGCTTACAAACAGATTTCTTGCCGGCATTTCATAAAATGCAGTTTGGCTCTCTGCCGAAACAGGCCTGCACCCATTCAGTCGTAAAATTATTTGACCTTTCACTCACTTCCTACTCTAATACCGGCTCTCAGGTACATTCCGGAATTGCGTCCCATGCACCCAAAAGTTATTCTACTCGACCTCGAAAATAATTTCCCCACAGCCAAGTTAATGCGTGAGATTGTGGCGCATTATTCGACTTTATATCTGTTTAGCTGTGCCGGAAAATTTGAATTCTCCTTAGAGGACTTAACCGAGCTTGCCGGCTGGATTAGCAGTGGTCAGGTGGTGGTGCTGGACACGCCTGAATCGCCACAAAAAGAATATGAGTATGCAGTCATTGTCGGTCAGCTTATGGCGCTACTGGAGCCAGAAACCGAGGTTGAATTGATCTCGGCGATGGACAGTTGCGAAATGTTGCAACAGATGCTGCAAACTTCTGATATTACGTGTCACCTGATTCAGATTCAGCCTGATGAGACAAACATTCCAACAGATCAACCTAAAAATCATCTTCCGAGTCTGGACGCCATCAAGAACAAACCTGCCTTGCAACTGGTGAAAAAATACTGTGATGCGTTAGGCAAAATGAGTGGCAAACCGAATACGGTGGAAACCCTAAAAAACTCAGTGGCGAATATTCTGCAAGTGATGCCGGTAAAAGCTCAGCATGTGGTCGGCATGTTGATTAACCTGAAAATCGTCAAGCGCTATGATGAGCAAATCAGCTTCCGCAAAAAAGTCCTGAAACAATGGCTGCAACTCAATCTGGATGAGCAAAACCCGGTTGAAAATCCGAAACTGGATCAGGTCATTTCCCAACTGAAGGCAGATGAAGCTCCAGTTGAATCTGAAATACTCAAGTCACCAATCCAGTCGGCACAGCAAGACCTGTTCAAGAACTTTGGCCGGATCGATCCGGTACAACTGGAAGTGGCGCGTAAACTGCGTGAATTGCAGGGCGATAAACCCAAAGACATTTATGAGCTGCGTGATTTACTGGAACAGTTATTTCCAAAATCGGACATCCGCTTGCTGCTGAAGGAGTTGATCGAGAAAGGTTATATTTACTGGAATGGTCACGAAATTTTATATAGTCATGAAATGTTCCTGAATTAATTTTATCGTGCAAACTTGCGTTTTATATTGTGCTTATGCAACTCTAATAATAGAACATAAAGGTTGAACTATGGAAAA
The DNA here is from genome assembly GCF_024129855.1 of Acinetobacter lwoffii. Classification (GTDB taxonomy): domain Bacteria; phylum Pseudomonadota; class Gammaproteobacteria; order Pseudomonadales; family Moraxellaceae; genus Acinetobacter; species Acinetobacter lwoffii_L. The sequence goes on along the minus strand of NZ_JAMXXC010000007.1, from coordinate 48,293 downwards.
CACTGGAATCTGGGTGACGGTGGTCATCATCATTTTCGTCATAGGGTCGATTTTCGGGTTGCGCGTGAGCCCCCGAGAAAAAGCCTTGGGCCTGATGCGTGACAAAGCCCGTAAAATGGGTTTGCATCCACGTCTGGTGGTGGCACCGGACTGGACCAAAATCCCGAAGGCGACTGAAAGTCGTGCCAGTATGGTCGCGTACTACAGTGTGCTGATGCCAGATGCGCGTTTGCCCTTGATGCGCGCCCGTGTTGTCGATAATAAACTCGAAATCGTGCAGGGTGATGAGAAATTTAAAGATTTTCCCATTGCATTAAAAGGCATTTATGCTATTGATATGCAGGCCAACTGTGTCGGCATGTACTGGGATGAAGAAGCTGATTTAAGAGCGACCCAACTCGACGACATCAAAGCACTGTTACACGCTTTGGCTGAACTTTAATTTAGAAATAAACAGGATTAACGGTTAATTATGGCGAACGCTCCTCGGTCCACATCAAAAAGCAGCACAGCGAAGTCTCCCGACGCTGGAAGCAAGCGTGCCCTAGTGATTGTGGAGTCGCCTGCAAAAGCGAAAACAATCAATAAGTACCTTGGTCCGAACTACATCGTAAAATCATCGGTGGGTCATGTGCGTGACTTACCGACTGGCGGTTCTGCAAAATCGACAGAGAAAAAACCAGCGACACGTACCAAACTGACGGATGCAGAAAAAGCTGAAAAATCACAGAATGCGTTGATTAACCGCATGGGTGTCGATCCGGAACATGACTGGAAAGCCAAATACGAAGTCCTTCCTGGCAAAGAACATGTGGTTGCCGAACTGAAAAAACTGGCATCGCAAGTCGATGAAGTCTATCTGGCAACGGATATGGACAGGGAAGGAGAGGCGATTGCCTGGCATTTAAAAGAAGTCATCGGCGGTGATGATTCGCGTTATCAGCGTGTGGTCTTTAATGAAATTACCAAAAATGCGATTCAGGATGCCTTTAAGCATCCGTCACGTCTGGATACCAATAAAGTCAATGCGCAGCAGGCACGCCGTTTCCTGGATCGTGTCGTGGGCTTTATGATTTCGCCATTGCTTTGGGAAAAGATTGCGCGTGGTCTGTCAGCCGGTCGTGTACAGTCGGTTGCGGTGAAGCTAGTGGTCGAGCGTGAACGTGAAATTCGTGCCTTCATTCCTGAAGAATACTGGCAAGTGTTTGCCGATACCAAATCGAAAAAAGATGATATTCGTCTCGAAGCGGTCAAGCAAAATGGCAAGACGCTCAAGCTACGCAATAAAGCCGAAACTGATGCCTTATTAAACCTGATCAAAGATGCTGATTATACGGTTTCTGCACGTGAAGATAAGCCAACCAAGGTTAATCCAAGTGCGCCGTATATCACGTCAACGCTACAACAGGCAGCCAGTACCCGTCTCGGTTTTTCTGTGAAGAAAACCATGATGCTGGCGCAGCGCCTGTATGAAGCCGGTTTCATTACCTATATGCGTACCGACTCGACATTCTTGAGTGATGATGCGGTGAATATGGTGCGTGGCCATATCGAATCGGAGTTTGGCGAGAAATATTTGCCTGCCAAGCCGAACCGTTATGGCAATAAAGCCGGTGCGCAAGAAGCGCATGAAGCCATTCGTCCATCTATGGTTGGCTTAAAAGGCGACAGCCTAGTGGGTGTTGAGCGTGATGCACAGCGCCTCTATGACTTGATCTGGCGCCAGTTTGTTGCCTGTCAGATGACTCCGGCAGAATATTTGTCTTCTACCATTTTAGTGGATGCCAATGGCGTGGAACTGAAAGCTAAAGGCCGTACCTTGGTCTTTGATGGCTTTACTCGCGTGCGTGGTGCCAATAAAGCCGATGACGATATTTTATTGCCTGCGGTCAAAGTCGGTGAAGTGCTTAAACTTGAGAAACTTGATCCATCTCAACATTTCACCAAGCCACCGGCACGTTTTACTGAAGCCTCACTGGTGAAAGAACTCGAGAAAAAAGGCATTGGCCGTCCATCGACCTATGCTGCGATTATCTCGACCATTCAGGATCGTGGTTATGTGAAACTGGATAACCGTCGTCTCTATGCCGAGAAGATGGGTGAGATCGTTACCGATCGTCTGGATGAAAATTTTAGTAATCTGATGAACTATGCCTTTACCGCAGATCTTGAAGGTCAGCTGGATAAGGTAGCAGATGGTGAGCGTAACTGGAAAGAGCTATTAGACAGCTTCTATGGCGATTTTAAACAACGTTTGACTACAGCGCAGGGTGAAAACGGAATGCGCCGTAATCAGCCTGTAGAAGTGGATGCGGTACACTGTAAAGAATGTGACCGTCCAATGCAGATCCGTACCGGAACCACAGGTGTATTCTTGGGTTGTTCAGGCTATAACTTGCCGCCGAAAGAGCGTTGTAAGGGAACCTTGAACCTGACACCAGTTGAGTCTCTGGCTGCATTGTCTGATGATGAGGCTGCGGAAACTGCTGACCTGATGTCGAAGAAGCGTTGTCCGATCTGTGAAACTGCCATGGACAGCTATGTGATTGATGGCGGTCGTAAACTCCATATCTGTGGGAATAACCCGGACTGTAGTGGTTTTGAACTTGAAGAAGGCGAGTTCAAAATTAAAGGCTATGATGGCCCAAGCATTCCATGCGACAAGTGTGATGGCGAAATGCAGCTGAAGACAGGCCGTTTTGGTCCTTACTTTGCCTGTACCAGCTGTGACAATACCCGTAAAGTCTTAAAGAGCGGTCAGCCTGCACCTCCACGTGTGGATCCGATCAAGATGGAACATTTACGTTCTGCCAAGCATGACGATTTCTTTGTACTGCGTGACGGTGCAGCCGGTTTATTCCTGGCGGCGAGCAAGTTCCCGAAAGTGCGTGAAACCCGTGCACCGAAAGTGGCCGAGATTCGTTCTGTTGCTGATCAGCTTGATCCAAAGTATCAGTTTATCTTGCAGGCACCTGATGTGGACCCGGAAGGGAATCCAACTCTGGTAAAATTTAGCCGTAAGAACCAGTCACAATATATTGGTTCGGAAACTGCAGAAGGCAAGCAAACCAAATGGTCTCTGGTTTATCAGGACGGAAAATGGGTTGAAGCCTAAACTCTAAGATTCAAAAAAATGCTGACGAAAGTCGGCATTTTTTATGTCAGAATCATGTATATAAAAAATTAAAAATAATATTTTGGGGTGGATGTGGATATTCAGACAAAAAAGTTCGCTGTATTAATCGATGCGGATAATTCTTCTATCAACGCGATTTCATCGGTATTGGAGGAAGTTGCGAAATATGGCATTGCCAGTGTCAAACGTGTGTATGGGGACTGGAGCAGCGAAACTTTAAAGAAATGGCGAGATGTACTCCTTCCTCATGCCATCACTCCGGTACAACAATTCGCTTATACCAAGGGTAAAGATGCGACGGATATGATCCTGATCATTGATGCTATGGATTTACTTTATGCAGGTGCATTAGATGGATTTTGTATTGTATCCAGTGATAGTGATTTCACGCCCTTAGCTTCACGTATTCGTGAAAATGGTCTAACTGTGTATGGCTTTGGCAAAAAAGCTACACCTGAAGCATTTAAGAAAGCCTGTGACAAGTTCATTTATATCGAAAATTTACTTGTAGATAGTGAAATTAAAAATAATGAGGATGGTGAAGAAACAGGATCAATAGATAAAAAAGTTTCGGAGATTATCAAGACTAATGGACAAAAAACTATATCTGCGCAAAAGGAAATTCAGTTACCTGAAGGGATGGATCGAGCTACGCTTAACTTAATTTATAAAGCTGTAAAAGATAATGCCGATGATAATGGATGGGCGAATTTAGGGATGGTCGGGCAGTATATCAGTGCAGTAAAGCCTGATTTTGACTCTCGTAACTATGGTAGAGCCAAATTGTCAGGATTAATAAAAACTTTAAATTTATTTGAAACAAAAATAGAAATGAGTCAGATGTATTTAAGAAAAATGAAAAAGCAGAGTGTGTAATCGATATGTGGAAAAAGATTCGGATTCTGATTTTATTAATCATATTATTGATTGTCGCGGTCAATGCCTATCGTGATCAAAACCAGAACTGGTCAAAGCCGATTATTGTGTTGCTGCATCCGATTAATGCTGATGGATTACCGACCACACAGCAATACATCCAGCAACTGTCGGGTCAGGACCTGAATGGAGCAAGGGAATATCTGGAAAAAGCAGCTCGGCAGTATCGCGGACAGCCAACTTATTTTTATTTTAATTTAGGCCGTGAGCTTAAAGTTCTACCACCCAAAGTCCCTGAGCAGGCTTCGCTCATCAATACAGTTTTATGGAGTTTAAAATTCCGGTTCTATGCTTGGAAACAGCGACAGAGTTCAGATCCTTCAGCCAATGTGACTTTATTTTTAAATTACTATGATCCTGTGCAGACCAAGCAATTGAAACATTCAACTGCCTTGCAAAAAGGCCGGATTGGTTCGGTGAATCTATTTGCATCCAAGCAACAGACTGAACAGAATAAAATTGTCTTGGTGCATGAATTACTGCATGCCTTTGGCGCTTCGGATAAATATGATTTGGCTACAGGCCAACCGATTTATCCGCTGGGTTATGCATTTCCAGATCAGCAACCCTTATTTCCACAAGCCAAGGCGGAGCTGATGGCAGGATATATCCCGGTGTCTCAAACCACCAGTAAAATGCCAGAATCTTTAAATCAAACCCTGATTAATGAGATAACTGCAATTGAACTGGGCTGGAAATAAAGACTTGTGGATAGTGCTGGATTTATCCACAATTTAGACTTCATTTGTGGATAAAAGATCACACCATGCCGCTCACCTTTGTGCTTGCTCCCGACTCGTTTAAAGAAAGCATGTCTGCTGCACAGGCTTCTCAGGCCATGCAACGCGGTATTCAGAACGTCATTCCGGATGCCCATATCATTCATGTGCCAATGGCTGATGGTGGTGAAGGCACGGTCGATGCACTGATTTCAAGTTTAAAGGGGCAAAGTATTGCATGTGACGTGACCGGGCCATTATCTGAGCAACGTATCCAGACCTATTGGGGGATGGTTGATGCAGGCCAGACTGCCGTGATTGAAATGGCCAAAGCCAATGGCATACATTTGCTTGCAGCAGAAAAGCGTAACCCGATGCTGACTACAACCTATGGCACAGGAGAAATGATCAAACGGGCGCTGGACTTGGGAGTGAAAAAAATCATTGTCGGTTTAGGTGGCAGTGTCACCAATGATGCGGGTGCGGGCATGGCGCAAGCATTGGGTGTGCGGTTTTTAAATCATGCGGGAGAGTCAATTCAGGTCTGTGGTGGAAACTTAGAACTGGTCAAATCAATGGATCTATCCGAACTGGATCCACGTTTAGCAGATACTGAAATACTCATTGCATCGGATGTCAATAATCCGTTGTGTGGGCCAAGTGGTGCCTCTTATATCTTTGGCCCACAGAAAGGGGCAATGCCTGAAATGGTCAAGCAACTGGATCAAAACTTTGGGTATTTTGCCGATGTAGTCGCTGGGCAGTTTGGCCGTGATTATCGTCATGTTGCAGGGGCTGGTGCTGCCGGTGGACTGGGTTTTGGTTTAATGGCATTCACTGCTGCCTCTATTCGGTCCGGGGTGGAACTGATGATTGAACAGGTTCAACTGAATGAGAAAATAGCGCAAGCAGATTATGTCCTGACCGGTGAAGGTAAAATTGATAGTCAAACATCTTTGGGCAAAACCCCTTTTGGGGTAGCACAGCTCGCCAGGCAATTTAATAAACCGGTAATCGCTTTTGCGGGTCTAATCGGTGAAGGAATTGAGGATCTGTTTGAGTCAGGATTTAGCCAGATTATTGGTATTAATCCACCAGATTGTCCTTTAGAAGAAGCCTTAAAAAATGCAGAAATGAACTTGGAGAAAGCTGTCGCTGAGATAGTTAAAAATCTTTTGACAGAGTGAAAGTATTTCTCTCTCCTGTAATCCAGCACGCCCTGTCGTTAGCTAATATCAAATCAGGAAATAAAATTGGAGACAGTTTCAGGACAACTGAAAAGCCATAATTCTGGAAGCGATCTGTTAAACTACATACATCCACAAAATGATGAGTGAAAATGAGTTTAGCCACCCTGATTGATGAATTAAATCCCCAACAAAAGCAAGCAGCGACTACAGAAGCAAAACACAGTTTGGTGCTGGCCGGGGCAGGTTGTGGCAAAACCAAAACCATCGTGGCACGCGCAGCTTACTTGATTGAACAGGGCGTGCCTGCCAACCAGATTCAAATTCTGACCTTTACCCGCCGGGCAGCCAGTGAAATTGTGGCGCGTGTCGAACTGGCACTCGGTGGACAAGCCAAGGGGCTGCGAGCCTCGACCTTTCATACCTTCTGTATGTATCTGCTGCGCCGTATTCCGAAAGCTTTTGGCCTTGAACAGTTTTCGATTATTGATCGTGATGACCAGCTGATGATGTTTCGCCTGATTCGCGGTCGTGATGACAAGAAAAACCCCAATCATTTACCTAAGCCTCAGGAACTATGTGATCTGTATTCTTTTGCACGGAATACCCGGCAAAAGCTCAGTCTAGCACTGGAAAAACAGATGCCGGAATATCTGGCTCTCAAAGACCAGATTGCCGAAATCATGAAAGAATACGAAGCACGTAAGCAGGCGCGCAGCTTTCTGGACTATGACGATATTCTGGCGGTAGTTGCCACGGCGCTGGCACAGTCCGAAGGTCTGGTCGACTATGTCGCTTCGATCTGCCGGCATATGCTAGTCGATGAAATGCAGGATACCAATCCTTTGCAATGGGCTTTGCTGGAGCCACTCAAAGACCGGATCAGCCTGTTCTGTGTCGGTGATGATGCGCAGTCGATTTATGGCTTTCGTGGTGCAGACTTTGAAAATATTCACCATTTCAAAGAACGTGTGCCAGATGCGCAGATTTTTAAATTAGAAAAAAACTACCGCTCGACCCAGGAAATTCTGGATCTGTCCAACTGGCTGCTCGATCAGTCTGAAATCAAATATGACAAACGTCTGGAAGCATATCGCGGAGAAGGTGTAAAGCCGCGCATGCATATTTTCCCGAATGAGTTTGATGAAGCCAAATGGATCGCGATTGATATTAAAGAGCGTCATTATCTGCAAGGTAGTAAGTGGGGCGAGCATATGGTGCTGGTTCGTTCCAGTTTTGCCGCACGGCATATTGAGGCAGCCTGTATCGCGGCTAATGTGCCGTATCGCTTTATTGGTGGCATGAAGCTGCTGGAAACGGCGCATGTCAAAGATTTGCTCAGCATGCTGCGCGTAGTCGCCAATCCGCTGGATGATATTGCCTGGATGCGTTTCTTGACCCTGTGGAATGGTGTTGGTGATGTGGGTGCCAGTAAGCTATCGCAGCAGTTATTGGCTGAACCGGAAATGGAAGCTATTGCAGATAATTTGGAAAAATTTGGCAAGATACCATTAGAAACCATTCTGATCATGCAGCAGATGAGTGTGCTCAAAGGCGAAGTGCAAGCCTGTGTCGGTCTTGCGATTCAGGCGATTGAATCGCAGTTGGCGGAAAACTATAAAAAGGATTGGCCACGTCGCCAGAGTGATTTTGAACTGGTCAAACAGCTGGCCTCCAAGCATTCGCAGCTGAGTGAGTTTTTAGAGGAATATGTACTGGATCCGGTGTCAATCTCGGAAATCGAGCGCCAGTCGGATCATGATGTGGTGACCTTAATCACCATTCACTCGGCCAAAGGCACCGAGCAAAATGTCTGTTATGTAGCCAATGTGACGCCGGGGAATTATCCGCATGCGCGTGCTCAAGGTGATTTTGATGATGTCGAAGAAGAACGTCGTGTGCTGTATGTGGCGTTGACCCGGGCAAAAAATGAATTAATTCTGACCAAACAGAACCTGAATCATTGGGCGCGGGAAACGGTCGATGAGCAGGGGCGTAAAGTCGAAAGTTATTTCTTGAATGATCTCACCCGGCATTTATGCACCACAGAAACCCATTACAAGACCCGGCAGCAAACGGTAAAAAGTGCCCTGATTGAACGCAAGTCGATTAATTTAGATTTTGGGATTGATCTCGATTAAACTATAGCAAAGTTGTTTCATGCAAAAAGTAGAGTAGGCGCGTGCTTTTTGATATTTTTTGCCTATCTTCTTAAGGTTGTAAGATGAAAATTTTAGTTCGTAATTTAGAACGTACGGTCACAGAAGCCGAATTGCTGAAACTGTTCCAGGAATATGGCACAGTGGAGACCTGTACTTTGGTGCTTGATGCAGCAACAGGCAAATCAAAAGGTTTTGCTTTTGTAGAAATGCCACATGGCCGTGAAGCAGTCAAAGCCATTAAAGGCCTGAACACTTTACGCCTGCACGGACATGGGATCCGCGTGAAAGCCGCAGAAGATAAGCCTCAGGCTTAAACTCAAAAAAGGAGCACTTGATAGGCTCCTTTTTTATGGTCGAAATTTAGCATTGCCGTAGCTGTTCAATCAGCTCAATGCTCTGAATTTCAGTGCTGGATGGATTCAGTCCGAACATCTTTTGATTGCGAAATGCAGGCGAACCTTTTACTTTATAAAAGCCAAAATTTGTTTTAAACCTTAGGAAATCTCGATGACCCGTGTTGCTCGCTATCATGCGGACCGTACCAATCAAAAACTGTATTTCGCCCGTCTATCCTGCCAGCAAGCAGAGCAAACCGAACATGTACAACAGGCTCAGGCACAACGTGAAGCAACTGTGTTTCATTTGCATGGTGCTTTGTTAGCATTTTTACAGGAACTGGTGCGTTACTATCGCCTGAATGATCCTCATCCGACGCTAAAATCGATCGAAGAACTGATGGCGGCCAAAGGCCAAATTTCGCCAGAAGTCGCGGTGCTGCAACATTTGTCCAAGAGCGGTTTCATTGCTGAACTGAAGCGCGCTTACCGTCTGTGCCAGTATGCGCCCGAACCAAGTACCCCAGAACCTGAAGACGAAACCTCCTCAAATCTCATCATTAAAGTCACACAGTCTCCACAAGCATGGTTACCTGATACTGCTATATTGAGAGAGTGGCATCGTGACCTGACCCAATTAATTGATGGTTTTCGTAATGAGATGATTGAATTTTAATCGGATCGGCTGTACTTGAAATTGCAATTTTTAACCCTATATCAATTACTCTAATGATGCAAAGTGCACCCGGCGCTTTGCCACCATGTTGAACATGGAGGATATATGTCTATAGAACAGTTGAAAGATTTATTTGGTAATCAAGACGCGATTTTAGAACTCGTTCAACTTGAAGGTGGCGCGTTGGCTCTACGCAATGCAGGCTCACATAAACAGCCTTTGGTCATGATTCAATTTAATGATGAGGTGAAAGCTCTACTTGGAGAGCAGACGCCCGTGATTGCGCAACAGATGATTCAGGCAGCACTCTATGGCTTGCTGGAACAGCAGGTCAATGAATGGCAGGCTGAAGTTGTGGATGAAGAACCAAAGTATATGAGTTAATCGTTGAAATTTATTTAGAAAGCACACTATCGGTGTGCTTTTTGAGTTTCATAGGTAGGTTATTGGGTTGGACAGATTTTAAGCATTAGAAAGAAGCTCATTTAAAAATGAAGATGAAAAATCAGTATGTTGAAATTTGGGTCATGAGCAGTCTGAAGCCAGTGTGTTAATAAAATATTTGGCTCAGAGATATATTGATGTCCATAAAAAAAGTTGCCAGATCCGGCAACTTTTTTATTTGATGTGGATTAAAAAAAACTCTAATGAGAAGGTGTATGCTGATGCGCGATCTCAATCTGGTTCAAAATATGATTGCTCATATTCTTCGCCATTTCTTCTTTGGCATAATAAACCGCACCGACATTATCCCGACGAATGGCTTCAGCCTCTTCCTTGCTTTCGGCACAGACCAATACCTGGATTTGTGGATTCAAGGTCTTGGCAATGTCGACAATTTTATGAATATCGATGATATCCATAGGGGAGATGACCAGTAAGCGCGCATGCTGAATATGTGCCTGAATCAGTACGCCAGCTTCAGTGGCTACACCAGACACCGCGGCAATGCCTTTTTCACGCAGATTTTCGACGATGTCACGGTTTTCTTCGGCAATCACCACCTTAATGTTTTCTTCCATCAATGAGCGGGTAATGCGACGTCCCACCTCACCATGGCCAATAATGACCACCTGATCGCGCAGGTAATCCTGTGAGACTTCATCCGGTAACATTGCCAAAGGGTCACCACTGCGTTCCAGTAAGCGGGCCAGAGTCGAGCGTTCCCGAATCCATTTCTGTACCGGCTCAATCGCGGAAAAGATAAAGGAGTTAAGCGTAATCGAAATTAAGGCACCTGCCAGAATCAGGTTTTGACCTTCCAGCGAAAGCAGATTGAGCGAAACACCGAGTGCAGCCAAAATAAAGGAGAACTCACCAATCTGTGCCAGAGAAGCACCGACGGTCAAAGCGGTATTGATCGGATAACGGAAGAACAGCACCAGTGCCATCGCGGCAATAGTTTTACCAATCATGATAATCCCGACCACGGCCAGTACATGTAAAGGCTGTTCCAGCAGGATGCGCGGATCAAACAGCATGCCGACGGAGACAAAGAATAAAATCGAGAAAATTTCACGCAGTGGCAAGGTTTCTTCTTCGGCACGATGACTGAAATCAGATTCTTTCACCACCATCCCGGCAAAGAAAGCACCCAGTGCCATCGACACGCCAAAGATCTTATAAGCACCAAAGGCAATCGAGACGGCAGCAGCCACCACTGTTAAGGTAAACAGCTCACGTGAACCCAGACGTGCCACCACCTGTATGATCATCGGAATCAAGCGTTTACCAATAATCAGCATGAAGGCAATAAAGCCTGCGACTTTAAGTAAGGTAATCCCTAAGGTAAGCCAGATATTCTCATCGCTTGCGCCTTCCAGCGCCTGCCCACCTAAAAGCACCGCAGTGGCAGGTAACAGTACCAGCGCCAAGACCATGACCAGATCTTCGACCAGCAACCAGCCAACAGCAATTCGGCCATTGATTGAATCCAGTAAGCCACGATCACCAAGGGCTTTGAGTAGAACCACGGTACTGGCACAAGACAGGCTTAGGCCGAAGACCAGTGCTGAGCCAAAGCTCCAGCCCCACAGCATCGAAACTCCAACCCCGAGCAAGGTGGCAACTGCAATCTGTAAAATGGCCCCGGGCAGGGCAATCCGGCGGACCTGCATCAGATCGTTCAGGGAAAAATGCATTCCGACACCAAACATCAGGAACATGACGCCAAGTTCTGCCAGTTGGTTGGCCAGATGAATATCACCGACCACACCGGGTGTATGGGGACTAATCAGAATGCCGGCAATTAAGTAACCGATCAAAGGGGGAAGACGTAACCGTGCAGCGAGATAGCCAAAGACCAAAGCTAAGCCAAAACCAACAGCCAGTAATATAATGAGCTCTACGTCATGTGGCACTAAATACTCCTTTAGCTAGGTTTGCTGGGAAATAAGCACAAAAAGTGCCAAAACATGCAGAAAGTTTATCAAGTCGGATAAAAAAAGTGCAAAAAAAACGACCCGCAAAGGTCGTTTTTTTAAAGAAACTAAAATTATTTGATTTTAGCTTCTTTGAAGATTACGTGTTGACGGATTTTTGGATCAAATTTTTTGATTTCCATTTTTTCCGGCATAGTACGTTTGTTCTTAGTCGTGGTATAGAAATAACCTGTACCAGCTGAAGAAACTAAGCGAATTTTATCACGCATGGTTCAGACTCCTTAGATCTTTTGACCTTGAGCACGTAGGTCAGCAACAACCTTTTCAATGCCCAATTTGTCGATAATACGCATACCTTTAGTGGTTAAACGAAGACGTACAAAACGTTTTTCGCTTTCTAACCAGAAACGGTGGTGGTGCAGGTTCGGCTCGAACCGGCGCTTAGTTTTGTTGTTGGCGTGTGAGACGTTGTTACCAACGACTGGACGCTTGCCGGTAACTTGGCAAACCTTAGACATGGTGTAACTCCATTGATTTAGCCAACAGCAAATCTGTATGGCCAGTCAAAAATAAACGGATTGAAATCATTCAAGGGGCGTTTTATATCAAAAATGCGCTTAAAAGACAAGCGATTTTCGTCAAAACGCGGCACGAACTATATCGATAGCTCATGCCTTGATCATTTAGCGGAGAAGTGTCTTCGAAATCAGCTTGTGAATCGGTTTATTGAACGGTGGCAGAATGTATTTCAAGCTATACAGCTTTGGATTCGACATTACTGAGCGTTCATGCGACAAACTGAAGAAGCCTTCTGGGCCATGGTATTTACCCATACCTGATGCACCGACACCCCCAAATGGTAGATCGTCCTGCGCAACATGGGTCAGTACCGTATTTTGCCCGAAATGCCCTGAATGGGTACGCTGTGCGACATAATCGGCACGCGCCTGATCAAAGTCGAAGTAGTATAAAGCAAGTGGACGCGGACGGCTATTAATAAAGTCGATGACATCGTCAATTTGATCATATTCCATGATCGGGAGCAGCGGACCAAAGATTTCATGCTGCATGATCTGCATCATCGGGGTAACATTGGTCACGATGGTCGGTGCAATCTTACGCAGATCAGCCGAGTTTTCACTGCGCGGATTAATTTCAATGACTTGCGCACCCTGTTCGCGTGCATCATCCAGATAACCTTGCAGACGGTTATACTGTTTATCATTGATAATCGAAGTGTAATCCTGATTATGGGTGATATCCGGATACATGCTTTCGACACAGGCTTTAAAGTGATCAATGAACTCGGCAGTTTTCCCGCGAGGCAGGAACATATAGTCTGGCGCTACACAGGTCTGACCGGCATTCCAGAGTTTGCCCACCGCAATCCGCTGTGCGACATCGCGCAGATCAATCGATGGATGCACCAGTACTGGCGATTTACCGCCCAGTTCCAGAATCACCGGCACCAGATTTTCGGCAGCGGCTGCCATGACGGTTTTACCGACTGCAGTTGAGCCGGTGAAAATCAGTTTATCGAAAGGCAAACGACAGAAAGCATCTGAAATCACACCGCCACCATTCACCACAGCGACCAATTCTTTAGGAAAGGCTTCAGCCAAAGCTTTTTCTAAAACTTCACCAAAGGCAGCGGATGCACTGGAAATTTTGATCATGGCATGGTTGCCGGCCGCCAGTGCGCAAATCAGGGGGCCAATCGACAACAACAGCGGATAGTTCCATGGTGCGATAATCCCAACCACGCCTAAAGGCTGATATTGTACCCAGGCTTTAGCCGGCTGATGAATAATGCCCACATGACGCTTGGAAGGTTTCATCCACCGGGTCAGGTTTTTGCTGTAATATTTGATATGTTCCAGACAGGTGAGCAGTTCACCAATCTTGGTTTCCCCGATTGAACGGTTACCATAGTCCTGATTAATTGCATCAGCAAATTGATCTTGATACTTAACTAAGATACGCTTAAGTCGAGCTAAACGATCGATACGTTCCTTTGCAGTCGGCAGAGGGTAGTGTAAGTAAGCGTGTTTTTGTTGCGCCAAGACTTCATTCAGATATTGGCTATCAAAAAAATGTGGTGTCATTGATGTTGTTTTTGTGTGACTGTTCATGCCGCACTACCATTATTCAAAAATCGATTAATTAATTTTTAGAGCAAATACTCTAATTAGTCAAGTTACTTTGTGTGTTAGCCTGCTAATGCATGAACTGAATGGTTATTTTAGGATGTCCCAAACCAAAACCTTAAAAACTAAAGAGCGTATCTTGCAGCTCAGTTTGCAGCTGTTTAACGAGCGTGGCGAACGATCGGTAACCACCAATCACATTGCGGCTGAACTCGGCATGAGCCCGGGTAACCTGTATTATCATTTCCGCAATAAAAATGAAATTATTAAAGAATTGATGGAACAGTACCAGCACCAGACCCTGGAAATGCTGGCGCTGCCGGATGACCGTGCGCTGGATGCCAATGACAAGGTGCATTATTTTCAGGTGCTGAGCAGCCAGTTATGGGCTTACCGTTTCCTGCATCGTGATGTCTATCATCTGGTAGAAAATAACGAAGATTTTCGCAAGATGTATCCACGCTTTGCCGGACAGGTGATGCAGCAGGGCCAGAAAATTTATAAAGGCTTTGTTAATGCAGGCCTGATGGACATGACCGATTCAGAAATTGAAGCCCTGATCATTAACCTGTGGATTGTACTGACCAACTGGACCAACTTCCTGTATATGTCAGGTCATTTAACCGATTCCAATACGCTGGAAGAAAAATGGGTCTGGCAGGCACTCCGTCAAATGGTATTCCTGGAAGGGGCGTATTTACGTGGTGAAAGTCGTCAAACCTATGAAGGTTTATTGAGTAGTTTGGGCTCTTCGGAACTTTTTGCCAGCCTGTCGTCATCTAAAGATTCTGAATCTGAACAAACTATTCAGAATATCCAAGAAACGCGCTAGAATACTCGGCTTATTTTTTAATTTAACTGATTAGTGACTTAAACCAACATGAATATGACGACTGCTAACACCGCACGTTTATTGATTACTTGTGAAGACAAGCCGGGCATCGTGCAGGCTGTTTCGAGCTTCTTGTATCATCAAGGTGCCAACATTACTGCGCTTGACCAATATGCGACAGCAGCGCAGGGCGGACGTTACTTCATGCGCGTTGAATTTGAATTAGATAATCTTCAAAGTCGTAAAGAAAGTATTACCCAGACTTTTGCAGCGAATGTGGCAGAACGCTATGGCATGCAATGGCGTCTGGCTCTGGTCAGTGACGTGAAAAAAGTCGGTATTCTGGTGTCTAAGGTCGATCATGCCTTGCTTGAGCTGTTATGGCGTCATGCGCGTGGTGGCCTACCTTGTGAAATTACCAAAGTGGTATCGAATCACGAGACTTTACGCGAAGCAGTTGAAAACTTTGGCATTCCATTCGAAGTCGTGCCGGTGACCAAAGAAAACAAACCAGAAGCTTATGCAGAAATCGACCAGTTGATGCAGGGCAATGACCTGTTGGTGCTGGCGCGTTATATGCAGATTCTGGATGAAGAATTTGTCAGCAAGTGGGAAATGAAAGTGATCAATATTCACCATTCTTTCCTGCCAGCTTTCGTAGGTGCCAATCCGTACAAACAGGCCTATGAAAAAGGCGTGAAGCTGATTGGTGCAACTGCACACTATGTGACTGCTGATCTGGATCAAGGTCCGATCATCGAGCAGGATGTGGAGCGCGTGAACCATGACTTTACCGTTGAGCAGTTACGTGAACTCGGTCAGGATGTGGAACGTAATGTATTGGCCCGTGCGGTAAAATGGCATTTGGAAGACCGTATTATTGTCGATGGTAACAAGACTGTCGTGTTCCAATAAGACTTGCATTGAGTTTTAAAAAGGCATACTTTTAGTGTGCCTTTTTTGTTTTGATGCAAAAAAAGTCAGTCAAAGGAAGGATTAGCGGTTGCAAATGAAAACACTTCTCATTTATTATTGGCATACTTTAATTGTGCTAACCGATGAGCTTGATAGTTTGTTCCACATCATCTCTTCAAGGTAATAGATTTAATGAGTCAAGTTGCTGCGCCCCAAATGCCTACACCGCCAAATCAGATGAAAAAGAAAGTCATCTCTATCGTGGCGGCTGTACTGATTGGGCATGTGGGTGTGTTATATGCGATCAGCCAGATGAAGGCGCCTGAGCTGACACCCATTGATAAGCAACCCTTAAAAGTGCGCTTTGTAAAGCTTCAGGAAGCGCCAAAACCTTTACCGCCAAAGCCGAAGGCCGAGCCACAAAAAGAGCCGCCTAAGCCTAAAGAAGTCAAAATTGTCGATAAACCGCTGCCACCACCACCGAAAAAAGTAGAAAAAATCGAGCAGGTGAAAAAGGCTGAAGCGCCAAAAGTAGTCAAAGCACCACCAGTTGAAGCAAAACCAACCCCAAGTCCGGTCGTGCCGACAGTGGTCACTGAAACTAAAGTTAAACCGGCACCTGCTCCGGTCGCGCCACCTGCGCCTGTGGCACCGCCAGCACCTGCTGCGCCGCCATCCCCGAAAAGTGTATCGATTGGTGGGGGCGTGTCCTGGCAGCGTTCACCAAAAGTCTCACTCTCTGCAGGTGAATTAAAATCAGCCTGTTCACTGGTAGTAGATGTTTCAGCGAATGAGCAGGGTAAAGTAGTTTCTGCGACTGCACGAAATTCAAGTTGTAGCCCGGCGGTAACGCGCAAAGTAGAAGCCGCGGTACGTCGTGCACAACTCACCAAATATGTTGAAAATGGTGTGGCTTATCCAACCCGTGTGGAACAGCCTTTCGATTTTCAGGTTAAATAACGGCTCACCCATTAGGAGTTCGAATATGAACTTTTCAGTTTATTGGCAACACGCTGATGCAGTCAGTAAAACACTGTATTTCGTGTTATTGGCAATGTCGATTGCGACATGGACCATATTTGTGCTGCGTTTGATGGGCACTCGCCAACTGAAACAGATTGCCTATGCTCAGTTATCTAAGGCATTGGAACAACTGAAAACCAAACTGGCTCCTTTGGGCTTTGAACAGCGTAAGGCAGTGGCAGAACAGGCGCTGTTACGCCAGATTTCAGCAGAAAAAGCCAATGCCGAAAAAGGTGTATCAGTTTTGGGTACCATCGCATCGATCTCTCCATTTGTCGGTTTGTTCGGTACGGTATGGGGCATCTTCCATGCGCTGGTTGCTGTTGGTAAAAGTGGTCAGGCTGGTCTGGCACAAGTAGCAACTCCAGTCGGTGAAGCCTTGATTATGACGGGCTTAGGTCTGGCAGTCGCAATTCCTGCGGTACTGGCTTATAACATCTGTGTACGTGCTAATCGTGGCTTGGCTCATGAATTACAGGATCAGGCACACGGTCTGTTGATTGATACCATGCTGCAACAGGAATCTGCTGCAAAAAAGTCTGATGAAAAAGTAACACAACAGAGTTTCGTGGGAGGTCAAGCTTAATGGCTTTTCAACTGGGTGAAGACAACGATGTAGGCATGAATGAGATGAACCTCATTCCCCTCATCGACATTATGTTGGTATTGATGATCATCTTTCTGGTGACAGCGACCGTTGCGAACCCATCAATTCCATTAACCTTGCCACAAACGACTGCGGAGATTATCGATCTGCCGCCTGAAAATGTCACGATCAGCATCAATGCCGAAGGTGACATTGCCTGGAATGGCGATGTATTGACGCTAGAACAGCTTGAAACCCGTTTTAATGAAGCGGGCCAAGCTGAACGTCAGCCGACCATTGTGCTGAAAGCGGATAAAGAATCACGTTATGACTCTGTGGCGCAAGTCATGTCGCGTGCGAGTGGAGCCGGACTCAGCGATATTGCTTTTGCAACTGATAACTAAGATTTAGGTAATAAAAAAAGCGACTGATTGCAGTCGCTTTTTTTATGCCCATTTTTCATGAAACTTAATGGGTTTTTAATAAGGTGGTAAATTTGCTGCGTAATTTATTCAATTTTGGCGGAATGGCAAAATTACAATAGCCCTGGGTCGGGTTCTTGGCAAAGAAGTTTTGATGATAGTCTTCCGCCGGATAGAAAGTTGGGGTAGGGCTCAGTTCAGTCACCACATTGATGCCATCTGCTTTCAGGGCATTGATCGCCTGCTGCGCCTGTTGCTGCTGCTCATCATTCAGATAGTAAATTACAGAACGATACTGGGTGCCGACATCATTGCCCTGACGGTTTAATGTAGTTGGATCATGGGTCGCAAAAAATACATCGAGCAACTGAGTATAGTTAATCTGGTTTTCATCGAAATCGATCAGAATGACTTCGGCATGGCCGGTATTGCCACCACAGACATCATCATAGTTTGGCTGAGTTGTGTGCCCACCTGCATAGCCACTGATGACCTGCTGAACCCCCTGGATCTGTAAAAATACGGCTTCAGTACACCAAAAGCATCCCCCACCGAAAAGTGCCTGTTGCATGGTTGATTCCTCATTCAATTAAATAACTCAATCGGGCTGATGGTTAAATTCCAGCTCATCAGTATGAAAGATAAAAAAGCCTGTCCATACAGGCTTTTTGTAGGGAAGTATTAACGCGGCTGAACAGCACTTTCCAGCTGGATCAAGAGATTTCCATGGCGATCCAGTAATTTTAAGGTTTTACCAAACACTTGATAATGAGTCACTTTGGCTAAAGCTTCATTAAATTTCTGATCAAGCTGATCGTTATTCATACAGGCCATACGGGTAGTGGCCATTTGGTTCAGGGTCAGCGTGTCTTTCGCTGCTGTGTAACTGCCCATAATCCGGTTACAGCTATCTGAACCTGAAACGCGCTGGGTACTGGCATCAAATTGCAGACTCGGAACATTGCGTGCGGTTGGCGCAGTCTTGATTTCAGTATTACCAATCTGGGTCGCAATCCAAGTACGATTTTGCAAAAGTTGTAAATGATTCGCGGTTTGTGTCGTGGCTGTATTGGGCACAGTTTCGCAGCCCATAACCGTTAGAACCGAGCCTAAAATCGCGATTGCAGTTAATTTTTTTAGCATGAGAGATACTCTGATCATTGACTAGCTATTTGTATATAAACAAAAAAATGATCAAGGTTCCAGTTGATTTTGTATCTTTATTGAAGTGGATCTGCTACACAGTTATCGCATGTCGGGTTTTGGTAGGCCCTGCCGGATCAGGCGTGAATAGTCCTGACTGGAGAGATTAGCGGTGCGTTCTACCCGTGGATTGACATGCGCGCGTTGATACCAAGTGTGCATATCCCAAGACTGTTCCAGTACTTTAAGATCATAGAGATAATTCGGTAAATAGCCGGAGGCCAGCAACCGGTAATCTGAGGGTAGCTGTTGTTGCGATACCGCCTGAACCATATCAAAGACTAGTGTGGTGCAATTACTGGTCAGGGTATTGTACCATTTTGGCTTTTGGGCCAGTTCATCGGCCTGACGCAGATATTCCTTGAATAGCGCTTTGGCCCGAGCTTGCGGCATCTTGACTGGGAAAAAATAGACCTGTTCACCACGGACATTACTGCGGGTATAGAGAATATCCTTTTCGTCCGATGCGACCAGACTCAGTTCATATTTTCGGAAAAAGCCACCAATTGCTGAAAATTCTTCATTCTTTTCCTTACGGATTTCAATCGAGAAGGTGAGTGGTTTTTGATTGGCAAAATCGAAGCTGACCAGGGTATGGGCAATTTTGGGTCCCATCCAGTAGGAAGTGATAATGTTTACGCCAGTAATCTGATTCAGATCAAAACTCCGGCTTTCCCAGCGTTCGATATAGCGACCATCGGCCTGCCAGTCAAAGTTGCGGATATTGTGTAAGGTAACCTGATCGCCTTGCTGCTCATAATGCAGAAGCTGGGAAACCTCAGGATTCCACTCTCGATCCTGACGCGCTTCCAGACTGAAATATCCTAGCAGACAGAATAAAAAGGCCAGAAGATAAAGAACGCTATCTACTTGGCGGGAGATCAGATGCCGGGTGAAATAAATCCCGAGAACAACTAGCGCAAAGGTCAGCCAGAGACCAATCAGCATCAAGCTGCCGATTTTTCCGAGGGGTTGATGAACCCAGAGCATCAGGCTGAACCACAGGCTCGACAGAAGGACGAATAAAGTAAACAGGCTGCCCAGTAGCCACAGACTCCAATGTCTGGAGATGTATTCGCGTCCCTGCATCATCACTTTTTCATGAGAAATAGGCTTTATTTTCTGTAGGTTGCGAACTCAAAAGCAATGCCGGTTTTGTCGTCGATATGTTGCTCGGCAGCGACTTTTTTAAATTCTGCTGGAATCGCTGGATAATAGGCATCGCCCTGTACATCCAGTTCGACATGGGTCAGTTCCAGACGGTCTGCAATATCCATAGTCTGTTTAAAGATTTCACCACCACCAATGATGAAAATGGTTTCAGGTTTTTCTGAAGCCTTTACATCTGCAACGGCCTGACTCAGCGCATCTTCAATGCTATAAGCGACTTTGGTGCCTGCAAATGCCCAGTCTGGATCACGGGTAATGACCCAGTTCACGCGTTTAGGCAAGGTACGTCCCATCGATTCTAGTGTCTTGCGACCCATCACCACCACACCGCCTTGGGTGATTTCCTTGAAGTGTTTCAGGTCGGCAGAGATATGCCAAGGTAGGTCATTGCCCTTGCCGATACAACGCTGCTGATCCATGGCAACGACGTGTACAACTTCTAAATCTTGAAATGACATGTATTGAATCCTTCTCATCAAACCCAAAGCCCTTCGTGTAATTTTTTACTGGTACGAAGGAGAGGTTCACAATTTATCTTGATTGCCTTCATGCTTTAGGGCTAGGAATAATTTTGAAAGGAGTTGGCGATTTACGTGTGGTAAAAAACCTCTTCCTAGCCCTCTCCTAGGAGGAGGGGGAACTTTATAATAAAGAAAATTAAACAGCGACAGGGGCTTTAATTCCTGGATGAGATTCATAACCGACAATTTCGATATCTTCAAATTTGAAATCGAACAGGTCTTTAATCTCGGGATTTAGTTTTAATTGACAGAGGCCGAGTGGCTCACGGCTGAGCTGTAATTGTGCCTGTTCAAAATGGTTGCTGTACAAGTGGGTATCGCCACCCGTCCAGACAAAGTCGCCAACATCCAGATCACAGACTTGCGCGATCATATGCGTCAACAAAGCATAGCTGGCAATATTAAATGGCACACCTAAAAATACATCGGCACTGCGCTGGTACAACTGGCAAGACAATTTGCCATTGTGTACAAAGAACTGGAACAGGGTATGGCAAGGTGGTAATGCGACCTGATTCGCTTCATTCGGGTTCCAGCCAGAGACAATCAGACGGCGTGAATTTGGATTGGTTTTAATTTCATTGATCAACCATTTGATCTGGTCAAAACCATCTTGGTTATAGCTATTGTCTGCATTTTTGCTGGCACCAAAATTACGCCATTGGTGACCATACACTGGGCCTAATTCGCCTTCAGGACGGCCAAAACGCGCAGTCTGTTCTGCGGTCGCCCATTCATCCCAAATCGAGACTTTATTGTCTTTTAAATACTGAACATTGGTATCACCTTTCAGAAACCATAACAATTCAATCACGATAGAACGGAAATGAACTTTTTTGGTGGTGAGTAAAGGGAAACCTTGGGAAAGATCAAAGCGCATCTGATGACCAAATACCGAACGTGTACCTGTACCGGTACGGTCGCCTTTATCGCCGCCGTTGTCGAGGATATGTTGTAAAAGGTCAAGATATTGGCGCATAGTTCTCTCTATTTGAATCTGTTGAAAATCGCCGTTTTAACAGCAGAATGGATTATTTTATAATCACTTTTCTGTCGAAAGGGACAATTTAAATTGCGCACATCATAGCATTTTTTGATGAGCTTTCATCGCCCAAATTGAGAATAAAAAAGACCTCCTGATGGAGGTCTTTTGATTGCAGTTTAAGCGGTTTTGTGGCCAGTATGCGCTGTATGAATCAGATCAGACAGATCATATCCCAAGGATTCTGCATAACTTAAATATTCGCGTTGAGTCGCTTCGTCCAGACTGGTACCGCGATGTAATCACCATAAATATTCTTTATTCGGTTCGCCTACAAGCGCAGTTTGATAATCGGGGTCGATTTTTAATACCCAGTAATCGCCCTTGGTAAACGGAATCCATCGCAGGCCTTCAGGTAAAAAGCTGACTTCAAGCTTGGCATGCTCTGCATCGACAATGGTCGCTTCAGCAATAGCTTCATCCAGTTTACCATCGCCATCCAGACAACGGTTTTGAACCCGAACCTTGCCATTTTCATTCAAGCTATATACCGCAGAAATATCGGTGCTGTCTTCAGGTTGATGTTTCATCGGCAAGCGTGCAATTTCATACCAGGTACTTAAATATTGTTCTAAATTAAAATTTGAAACGGTACTTAAAGTCTGACTCATTTTTCTTCTCCCTTTAGTTCAATATTTAAAAATGCCGCATCAGTGTAATACAGGGTCTAAAGCTCAAAATGATGTAATCATGTAGTGAAATGCTGTCTGAAAATGGCCGAGCTACAGACTAAATCCACACGTTTGAGTAGAAAAAAGTAACGGCTCATTTTCTCTATTTCAGGCTGAAAACGCTTTGCAAGGCGTCGGAGTTAGCTTTGCTTTACATTTTTTTTGCAAAGATAATGGGTTTTGTAACTGTATTAGAAAGAACGGCTTAATTTGAATGCCGGAAAAATAGACAAATTTATTTACATTTTTAATGTGAAAGATAACATTTAAACGACTAGTATTCTCGGCTTGTTAACAATATGAAAGCCTAAATTACAGGCGAGGAGCGGTTGGTAAGGCATGATCTATGATCATCAAGTAAACATGAGCGAAGTATATGCTCCTGTCCAAGCGAATATCATTGTGCGTTCCCAATCGGAGCAAAGACCTAAAAAGTCATCCCACAAAGCCACTGTCCGTAATGCTTCAGGCGTAAGCAATGGCCATCGTATCAATATCGAGAAATTTACCAGTTATCTGCAAGGCATTACCCGAAATACCAGTACACAGAAATGTGCGCGCAGTATTCGTGTCGGCCTGCAATCCTCTGGTGCGAAAATTGTGAACCATCCAGTCGCAGCGGCAGATTGGGGAAGTACCCTGATGCAGCTGGGCTATAAGAAAATTAATGCTTCTTTTGATCGGCCGAAAAAAGGCGATATCTATATTATTGACCGTACTCAGGGACATAAATATGGACATATCGCGGCTTATTCAGGTAGTGCCTGGGTATCGGATTTTAAACAACGAGATCATGCAGTTTATCGCAATAAAAACGTGACTTATAGTTACTATCGCCTGGAAACTTACTTCTAAGAAAATGCGGCGAAGTAATCAGTCCTCAAAGCGCTTCGCACGGCTTTCATAGATTGAAACGATAAATAATCCAATCGCGGCAAAGCCAAGACATTGCAGACCCCAGGCAAATTTGCCCCATTGTTGGTGCTGTTCAGGCAAATAGCCAAACAGGGTAATTAAGGCAATGATGGGAATCACCCGGCTCAAGGCGCTAAAGCCATTTGCATAGGGATTGGATTTTGAGATTTTCAGGCGGAAATGGTGCAGTAAATGCACGACAATTCCAATCGCTAAACTCACCCCCACAAATACCGGATCTAACTGGGCCACAGTCGATGCTGCATAAATAAAAATACAGGTCGCGATGATGGCGATGAGTTTGATTTGACGGCTACAGCGTTCCGAATACCAGAACTCAAGCATGGGGTGAACCTGCATCTGATTTGTTCTGATTGAGCAGGGACAGTGGAGAAAACAGAAAAATTGCCAGTGCCATAAATGCAATGCCTTGTGCGCCTGGAATCAGGATTTCGCCCTGTTGCATATTCATAAAAACTAAAGCAATCAATAAGGCAATTGGAATCCAGGTCAGTAATCTATACAGCAAACCGGTCGGTTTTTTGCTGGCAAAGTGGATTTTGCAGTAACGACAAATCAGAAAAATGATGCCGGTACCGACAAACATCAAAATAGAATCTAAGGGCAGTGGTTCCATCCAGTACAAGCCTGCAGCTGTCGCTGCAATCACAATAAAGATCAACAGTTTTTTGAGAACAGATACCTGCGGATTAAACCAGAACTCAAGCATAATGATGAAAGAATAGAAGAGATAATCGGCACTTTAGCATATTTTGAGTATAAAAAAGCGAGGCCCTTGCCTCGCTAAATTACGCGATTTTCTCAGCTATTTTTGTTTGGACCCCAGTCATAGATGTTCTTCTGGTAGGCATACCACATCATCCACAAGCCAATCAGGATCATTGGCAGGCTCAGGAATTGTCCTTTGCTCATCCAGCCAATGAACAGCTGGCCATTGTCTGGCTCACGGAAGAATTCAACCACAAAACGTGCCAGGCCATAACCGATCAGGAACAGCGCAGAAACTGCCATACGTGGACGCGGCTTGGAACTGAACCACCACAGTACAATAAACAGGATCAGGCCTTCACACAGCGCCTGATAGAGTTGAGATGGATGACGCACCAGTTGCAGGGGATCGGTCGGAAAGATCATGCCCCAGGCAAAGTTGGGGTCGGTGACCTGACGGCCATACAGTTCGCCACCAATAAAGTTACCAATTCGGCCAAACATCAAGCCTGTCGGTACGCAAGGTGCGATAAAATCCAGAGTCTGGAACCAGGTCATCTTATATTTCTTACACCACCACAACATGGCCAGAATGACCCCGAGGAAACCGCCGTGGAAACTCATACCGCCGGTCCAGATCTGGAACAGCCATAAAGGATCGGCCAGGAACTGGGAAAAACCGTAGAAGAAGACATAACCGACACGGCCACCAATGATCACACCGAGTGCACCGAAGAAAATCAGGTCAGACACCATATCCGGTGTCCAGCCACGTTGTTTGGCGCGAAACGTCGCCAATCCCCAGGCAAATAAAAATGCCAGTAAGTACATCAGTCCATACCAGTGGACTTGTAAGGGCCCGAGCGAAATCGCGACGGGATCAATATTGGGATAGGTGAGCATTCCTGTTCCTTGTGATTCTGTTTTGCACAGATTTTAGCTGAAAGCAAAGAAAAATGTTGTACATTCAATGTGTAAAGATCGAGAGCGTAAATTATGTGTATCGTGGCATTGGCTTGGCGGGTTCTGGATCAGAGCCCATTATGTCTGATTTCAAATCGGGATGAGTTCTATCAGCGTCCTACGCAGGAGCTGCATGAATGGGAGAATAGTCCGATAATTGCCGGGCAAGATTTACAGTCGGGCGGTACCTGGATGGGGATTACGGCTTCTAGTCGCTGGGCGGTGATTACCAATTTTCGTGATGGACAGGACAAAGGGTATTATCCGACTTCACGTGGACATATCATCCAGAACTTTTTAGATTCTGACTTAACGCCGATTCGTTTCGCACAAGATTTGGAACAACACCAGTGTGACTACGCCGGCTTTAATCTTTTTATTGGAAATCAAGATCAGGCCGTATATATGAGCAATCGCGGTGAAGCACCACAAGTACTGGCGCATGGCGTCTATGTGGTTTCGAATGGCCTGATGAGCGAAGACTGGTACAAGACCCGACATTTACGTAAACGCTTTACCCAGGAATTTTTACCGATGCTGCAACAACAGGAGATCGCAGAAGCAGATTTGTGTCATGCAGTCTGGGATATTCTGGAAGACGAACGCAAGGTGATTCCTGAACTTCTGCCAGACACCGGCATCTCGGTTGAAATGGAACAGCTGCTGTCTTCGACTTTTATCCAGAGTCCGGCCTATGGCACCCGTTGCTCAAATTTTTTGAGAATGCAGCAGGGACAATGGCACTGGATTGAGAAGTCACAACAAGGTGCGACCGCAGGTCAAACTATTGAGAAAATAATTAGCCTAAAATAATCACCGGATATAAAAAATGCCGACAGATGTCGGCATTTTTGAATAACAGCTTTTTATACGGTCGCTTGTTCCAAAGCTTCACCCGCAATGGCACCGCCATCTTTACGGGTAATGACCACAGTCGCAGAGCGAGGTACTTTGCCTAAACGGCTATAACGCTCGCTTTGGTTGGCTGGCCATGCACCCCCTGGATGCTGAACGTTGACAAAGATCGCTTTGTAGTCCGGGGTAATAGTCACGCCGGTAATTTCACAACCCGATGGACCAGTCAAAAAGCGACGAACACGATCATTACTGAGTTTGGCACCAACAAAGGTTTCCTGTCCTTCTGCCTTGGTACTGGCGGCAATCACTTTAGCACCATCACCCACAGTACCCGGAAGTGCTGCCAGCATCATACAGTTGGTTTCATCGGTGTACTGACCATCATCGGTCTGAATCCACAGAATCCCGCGCGGATCGAACCACATGCCGTCCGGGCTGGAGAAGTCATTTAAATCATCCAGACCTGACAGGTTGATGTTAGAAGCAGCACGTGCTTCTGCACCGAACAGGAAAATATCCCAAGCAAAACTTGTCGCTGTCACTGTATTTTTAGCTTCACTGAAACGAATGATATGACCATTCATATTGCCTGAATTGCTGGCGCTTGAACCTTTAAAGTCGATGTAGCTACGTGGGTTGGCAGCATCAGTTTCATATGCACGACCACGGTTGCTGTTGTTGGTTAAGGTTACATACACTTCGCCATTTTCAGGATTCACGGCAACCCATTCTGGACGGTCCATTTTGGTCGCACCTACATGGTCAGCAGCAAGACGGGCATTGATGACGATGTCATCTTGGCCTGCAAACGGATAGATTTCATTGGCAGCAGTTAAACCATTTTTGCCATGAGTCAGTTCTAGCCATTCACCTGTACCGTCATCATTGAATTTAGCGACATATAATGTCCCTTTATCCATGTATTTATCACCAGCGGTATAACCACCATTAATGTCTTTTGGATCCCAGACTGCTTCAGAAACAAATTTATAGATATATTCGCCGGTCGCGTCATCACCCATATAGAAAGCTAATGGCTGACCCGGAATAGGGTTACTACATCGGCAGTCCTCGTGTGCAAAACGACCCAGTGCAGTACGTTTAACTGGACGTGTAGTCGCGCTAAATGGATCAATCTCTACAATGAAGCCACACGTATTCATGACATTACGATAATCTGCTAAAGCATTTGTGCCTTTAACTGAAATATCCCAACGATCATAAAGTCCTTTATCACCGGTTAATTCAGCAACAGGGGTATTCCAGCGGTATTGAGATGAACGGGCATCAGTACCACCACGACCATAACGTGATAATGAAATTTCTTCTTTTGCAATAGCGCGGGTGTCATTGGCTTTACGAGCGAAATAACCACTCCAGTTTTCTTCAGCCGTTAAGTAAGTTCCCCATGGCGTATAACCATTACCACAATTGGCAAAGGTACCGCGAGTTAACGTCCCATCTGGTGAGAAAATAGTTTTGACTAAGTCAGAACCACGCGCTGGCCCATTAATTTCCATCTCGGTTGCTGCAGTGATACGACGGTTAAAATTAGAATTTAAGTTGATTTTAACGTCTTGTGTATTTGCATCTTTGCTGATCTCAATAACAGAAACACCATGCGCATTCACTTCACGGAGTACCTGATCTTCTGGACGTACACCATCGATGGTAATTGTACCTTCTGGTGTATGGAGCTGAGATTGTTGTAGATATTCGTGGTTTAAAACAAGTAAACCTTGTGTTGATTCTTTGGCAGCATAATTTTTGTTGGTTGGATGCATACCGAAGAAGCTCATACCATCATGGTTATCGCCTGAACGGAACTGGTAAGAAGCACCAGAAGCTAAGGTTGCATCGGTCTTTTCTGGATACGCAGGGTTGATTGGATCGCCTACTGCATACAATACTTTAAGCTCATAACCTTCGGGAACACTAAAGAAGTTTTGGGTATTCTTGCGAACCGGCTCAAAGGCTAATTTATTCGGACGTGCTTTTAGATCACTCCATGCATGTTGATCTGGGCTAGTGGTGTCTGGTGGTGTAGTTGGATTACCGTCAGGAGTACCAGAATCATTATCATCATCTGAACAGCCACTTACTGTTGCTGCAAATGCTAATGCCATTGCCCCACTTGTAGTTTTCGCAATAAAGCTGCGGCGGCTAGTATATTGATCCAGAATCGTTTGGAAGTGCGTGTTATTTGAGTTGTTACTGTCTTCAACCAGATCCTGGCAAGGTATCATGTCTTCATTTTTCATTTTAAAGTCCCAATTAAAAAATAAGTGCTTGGTGGTGTAGAAGTTTTCAATACCTTAAGCTTGGGATATGACAGTAATCTTAAGAAAATATTTCATTAAAGTTAAATAAATCAGTATTTTATTAAAATTTAAGAAACAAAAAGACAGCCAGAGCTGCCTGAGTAAGTCGATATTTTTGTTGTTTTGGATAGTTATTGTTATTCAGTCTTTAACCGACGTTTTTCAATCAGTTTCCCTGCCAGTAAACCCAGTTCAAACAGCAGCCACATCGGGACAGCCAGCATGATCATCGACAGGGCATCCGGAGGTGTGACGAACATTGCCACAAAGAAGCAACCCACAATAATAAAGCGCCGTTTCTCGATCAGAGTCTGTGTCGAAACTGCACCAATCAAGATCAGAACCAGGGTAATAATGGGAATCTCAAAAGTAAAACCAAAGACCAGAAACAGCTTTAAACAGAAGCTAAGATAACTGTTGATGTCGGTCATCGGGGCTACAGTTTCAGGCGAAACACTGATAAAAAAATGCAGAATCGAGGGCAATGCCACAAAGTAGGCAAAGCTGATGCCGGTATAAAAAAGTACGATACTGCCGATCAGAAGCGGCAAGGCCAGGCTCTTTTCCTTGGCATACAGCGCAGGCTTAATAAAGGTCCAGAGCTGATACAGGATGAACGGCATCGCGATCATCAGCGCGACAAAGAAGTTCAGTTTAAAAGGTGCCATGAAGGTTGCAGTGACATCTGTGGCAATCATGGTTGAGCTGGCAGGTAGCTGTGCCCGTAAGGGTTCAGACAACCACTGGTAAGTCTGAT
Organism: Acinetobacter lwoffii; assembly: GCF_024129855.1. Classification (GTDB taxonomy): domain Bacteria; phylum Pseudomonadota; class Gammaproteobacteria; order Pseudomonadales; family Moraxellaceae; genus Acinetobacter; species Acinetobacter lwoffii_L. The sequence continues at coordinate 19,686 of NZ_JAMXXC010000007.1, read as the reverse complement.
TGGCAAAGGGCAATAAGCAGAAAAACAGGCCAATCAGGACAGCAACCACTTTAAACAGATGCTTTCTTAAGATGATCAAATGCTGGGTAATCGGCATCTGTTCGAGGTTCAGTGCTGCAGCATCATTGGAGGCTGGTGTGGTCGGCAAGGATGTCATACGGCCACCTTCATTTCTGTATAGCGTTGTTCGGAAATCACGGTTTGAATTGCTGTAGGCTTGGGTAAATACACGGGTGATACAGGCTGTATCACCGGCTGATAGCTGAGCAAGGGCTGAACAGCTTGCGATTTTATTTTTACTTCATCGGTTGCCATCGGTTGCTGCAAATCTGTCATTTGTGCCTGCATCTTGGCTTCCAGTTCCTGAATCCGTTGCATTTCAGCCTGCATCTGTTCACGTAGCTCGGACAGGCGCAATTCACGATCAAGATCATTCTGAACATTGCTCACCATACGCTTGATCTTACCGTACCATGTTCCGACAAAACGGACTGCTTCCGGAAGCTTATCTGGCCCAAGAACCAAAAGCGCAATAATCCCGAAAATCAGCAGCTCGGTCATTCCAATATTGAGCATAGCGAACTCTTAACTTTTAACCGAATGTTCAGGCGTTTTGACCTGGGCATCAATGGTGCGTGGCTCTGCAAGCTTGGCCTGTTCAGCCTCTTCATCCTTTACTGATTTTTTAAAGTCTTTAATCGCGCCGCCGACGTCTTTACCCAAATTTTTAAGTTTCGATGTACCGAACAATAAAATCACCACAATTGCGAAAATCAGCACATGCCAAATTGATAATCCTGCCATTATTTTATCCTCTATATTTCATGCACCTATCTCAGCAGGCTTGTATGACAGCGCGGTGACGCTTTGATGACAGTTTGCCGACACGGCAGCAGGGGAATGAATCACTCATATAAAAAAATTCATAATTCAATGAAAAGTAGGCTGTGCTAGCATACAGCCTGATATGGAAATCTCAGCAGCATTGTCATGGCCTTGATTCTTCCCCTCCTGTCTTTTCTGATTGGTTATTGGGGTGTGCAATATTTAAAACCGATTCGACCTCTCTTGGCGTCTTTATTGGCCCGAGTACTGATTCCTGTACTGATTATCTACAACATGGTGTTTTATCAAGAGGGCAGTTTGTGGCTGATTGCCTTTAGTTTTTTCTGTTCCTGTCTGTTTTTTGCCCTATTTTATTTCACCTTGAAAAATAAACTGCGTGCCTTATGCCTGAGTTATTTAAATGGGGCATGGCTGGGGATTCCTTTTGCACTGGCAGTTTTTGGCCCGCAAGCGACCAGTACCGTGGTGGCGCTGTACATCGGTGGTTCCTTGTTTGGCAATGTCTGTGCGGTGATGGCAGTCAGTGAAGCCAGCCAAGATAGTGGCTATATTTTAAAAAATGTCCTGCTCTCACCGCCAGTGGTGGCATTGTCAGTAGCAGCACTATTATCATTTTGGGATTTGAGTCACTGGCAGCAAGTCGCTTGGGTGGAGATGCTGTATCAAGCCAATAAAGTGCTGGTCACTTTTAGTGGCATGTGTGTGCTGGGGATGTGGCTAAGTAATGTGCGGATCAGCCGCTTCGATTTAATGTGTAGTCTGCAACTGATTTTTTATAGAGGACTGTTTGCGGTTTTGCTGTGTGTTGTCGCCTATTATTATTTACCTATTCCGCAGCAGACGCTGACTTATGCTGTAATGGTGATGTTCTTTTTATTGCCTCCTGCAGCCAATATTGTAGCGCTGGAAACCCATTATCAGGGAACGGGCCATTCCGCCAAATATATTGCTTCGGGAACTTTGGCCAGTGCGATCTTGATTGCTCTATATGGGGTAATCATGCATGCGTTGATGCCAGGATTATAAAAACATAAAAAGGTCCTCTTGCCCTTAGGGCGAGAGTTAGAGAGGATGTAAAAGCTTTAGAAGAATGATTTTCCCTCTCCTTAAAGGAGATGAGAAACGCTGTTTCGCAAGGGGAGAGGTGTATTTTAAAAATCTCTCACCCCAGCCCTCTCCCAAAGGGAGAGGGCTGGGGTGAGAGGAGGAACTTACTTCTCCAAACTCTTCTTAAACAGCTGCATCGCCTGTCCACGATGACTGATTTTATTCTTTTCTTCCTTGCTCATTTCTGCACTGGAAATTCCGAGTTCCGGTAACCAGAACAACGGGTCATAGCCAAAACCATTTTCACCACGCACAGCTTCCAGAATTTTCCCGTGCCAGATACCCTGAAAGACTTGTGGTAAGGGATCTTCGGCATGTTGGACCAGTGCCAGTACACAAACAAACATACCCTCGATCGCTTCACCTTCTTGGCGTAAGGGTTTGAGATTGGCCAGCAGTTTTTCATTATTGGCGGCATCATTGCCATGTTCACCGGCATAACGTGCTGAGTAGATCCCAGGAGCGCCGCCAAGAACTGGCACACAAATGCCTGAGTCATCGGCAATCGCCGGTTTACCTGAGATTTTAGCCGCGTGGCGTGCCTTGATAATGGCATTTTCAACAAAGCTTAAGCCATCTTCGATGGCATCTTCGATATTCAGTTGACCTTGAGGAATCACATCTACCGGCAGTTGCAGTTCCGCAAACATTTTCTCAAACTCGGCAATTTTACCTTTGTTATTACTTGCCAATACCAGTGTGCCTTGGGATAACCAATCTGTAGAAGCCATGTGTCACTCATTCTCTAAATATCAATCGTGCTATTTTAACTGCCATTGCGGGTTTGTAGGCAATAAAAAAGCACCCGAAGGTGCTATTTATACCATTCAGCTTATTGTGCCTGAATCCATCTGTCGGCACGGTCACGCGCCTGACGGATCTGCTCTTGGGTCAGGTTGGCCGCTAAGGCAGTTTTTCTGCCTTCCGATAGCGTAATTACCTTATTGTCGAGCATGCCATCACGGGTAGACAGTTCATACCACTGGTACGCGCCCATGTAGTTTTTCTTTTTCTCTTCCATCATTGCCAGGTTAAAGCTGGCACGGTTATCGCCACGGCTGGCCGCTTTTTCAAAATACTGACGCGCCAGCGCTTCATCTTTTCTGGTGCCAATACCATCTGCCAGCATACGGCCGACATTCAGCTGGGCAACTGCCAGACCTTGATCCGCAGCAGCTTTATACCAGGCAAAGGCCTGTCGTTCATCTTTTTGAATGTCTTTACCATACTGGTATTTGGTGGCCAGATAAAACTGTGCGCCGGCCTGACCAGCTTTCGCTGCTTTGGTCAGACTGTTGATATCCATGATGGAATACTGAGCCGCTTGACTGGCAACAGATGGACTCGGTGCAACATAATCTGCATGGGCTTGCATGCCAAAAAGTCCCGCCAGTAGCGTCGTACTTAATAATAATTTTTTCATAGCGCGCTCACTCGATAAATTGCGACTTCACCAAATAGATTAGGGAGATGCTTGCTCAGCAAACTATCTTCTTGATTCCCGTTCACAGCGAGTCGATTAATAATTTTGATATTATTTTCCGCACAAAGTGCTTCAAAATCACGAAATGTACATAAGTGGATATTCGGGGTGTTATACCACATATACGGCAAGGCTTCAGAAACCGGCATTCTCCCTTTGATTGCCAAGAAAGACCGGGTCTTCCAATGTGCAAAGTTCGGAAAGGTAATAATGGCCTGTTTCCCCACACGCACCATATCACGCAATAATACGTCAGGTGCATCTACAGCCTGCAAAGCTTGTGCCATGACCACATTGTCAAAAGACTGGTCAGCAAAGCGGCTTAAGCCGAGGTTTAAGTCTTGCTGGATGATATTTAACCCGCGACTGACTGCAATTGCAATCTTTTCCTGATCAATTTCTAATCCGTATGCACGAATATCGTGCTTTTTACTCATTTGTGCCAGCAGTTCACCATCGCCACAACCGAGGTCGAGTACGCTAGAACCGGGCTTGATCCACTTTTCAGCGAGTTGTTGATCGATACGCATTATACGGCCTCCTTTGGTGTTGCTTTCAGGTGTTCTTCACCACCCAGGAATGCACGCAAAGATTTTACATAGAGCGGAATAGGGAACAGGAAAGAGTCATGACCCTGTTCGGCATCAATATCCAGATAGCTCACAGGTTTATGGTTGCTAATTAGCGCATCCACGATTTCCTGCGAGCGGGCAGGAGTAAAACGCCAGTCAGTCGTGAATGACACCACCAGGAATTTGCACTGGGTATTGGCCATGGCTTTTTTGAGCGACTGTTCATATTCACGCGACGGATCAAAGTAATCCAGTGCCTTGGTCATGATCAGATAGGTATTGGCATCGAAGTTACGGCTGAACTGCTCACCCTGATAACGCAGATAGCTTTCGACCTGGAATTCGACATCGAAACCATACATAAATTTGCCTGATTTCAAATCGCGGCCAAATTTCTGTTTCATGGCTTCTTCGGACAGGTAAGTAATATGACCGACCATACGCGCCAGAATCAGACCACGTTTTGGATAGCTGTCATTTTCCAGATAACGACCATTATGGAAATCCGGGTCTGACAAAATCGACTGACGTGCCACTTCGTTAAAGGCAATATTCTGTGCAGAAAGCTTTGGAGCGCTGGCAATAATCACGCATTTTCTTAAACGGTTTGGATAATCCACTGACCATTGCAATGCCTGCATACCACCCAGTGAACCGCCAATGATGGCATCCCAGGTATCAATCCCTAAACGATCAGAGAGCAGGGCCTGGGTTTTGACCCAGTCGCGGACCGTAACCAGTGGAAAATCAGGGCCATAAGGACGGTTATCATTTTCAGGGTTTGGCGAGATCGGGCCGGTAGAACCGCTACAGCCACCAATATTATTCAGTGAAACCACAAAGAATTTTGAAGTATCAATGGCTTTGCCGGGGCCAATACATGAATCCCACCAGCCGGCTTTTTTATCATCTGCATGATGATAGCCTGCGGCATGGTGATGACCGGAAAGGGCATGACAAATCAGAATGGCATTGGACTTATCGGCATTGAGTTCGCCATAAGTTTCAACCATCAGTTCAAAACGTGGGAGGATGCGACCGCATTCAAGCTCTAACGGCTCTTCAAATTGGAACTTTTGTGGGACAACAATGCCCACTGAGTCAGCTGGAAAAGACACGGGGAGGATTCGCCTTAAATCTTTAGTATGAATAATAAAAGGATACCATTTGCCGGTATCCTTCTAAAGTCATTTTAGTGCTATGAATTATCGCAAATTCTAATACAGCCGTTTAGACCGCAGCAGCAATCACCTGATCAGTGCTTAACACACCCTGATCAATCAGGCGGTTGGTCGAGGCAATAATTGCTTCGATAGAAGAGGTCACGATGTTGTCATGTACTCCTGCACCAAAGGCAGATTTACCGGTACCTTTCACCTGAAGTTCGATCAAGGCCAAGGCTTTGGCATGGGCGCCAGAACTGATGCTGCGCTCTTCATAGTTTACGACATCAATCGGCAACTGAAGTGCATCCAAAATCGCAGAAATTGGGCCATTGCCTTCACCGCGGATACGACGGGACTGACCGTCAATTTCAAGGTCAAGCTCAATCACCTGATTGCCGTTATCATCTGACAATTTGTAGTTTTTCGCAGAATAGTGAACGTTTTTAGCATCCACATAGGTTTCCTTGAACAACTTCCAGATTTCGGTCGCGCTGATTTCAGTGCCTTGTTCATCGGTACGCTTTTGTACGATCTGAGAGAATTCAATCTGTAAACGACGCGGCAAGATCACGTTGTAGTTCGATTCTAACAAGTAGGCAATACCACCTTTACCTGACTGTGAATTCACACGGATTACGGCGTCATAGTCACGTCCCAAATCTTTCGGGTCGATTGGCAAGTACGGCATATCCCAGATTTCTTCGTTTTTCTGGAACTCAAAACCTTTTTTGATCGCATCCTGATGCGAACCCGAGAATGCAGTGAAGACCAAATCGCCGGCATATGGATGACGCGGGTGCACAGGTAAACCAGTACATTCTTCCACAGTCGCAATGATTTCATTGATGTTGGAGAAGTCTAAGTTTGGTGCTACACCTTGAGTGTACATGTTCAAGGCAATCGCAGCCACGTCGACGTTACCGGTACGTTCGCCATTACCAAATACACAACCTTCGACCCGGTCAGCACCAGCCATAATTGCCAATTCAGAAGCAGCAATGCCACAGCCACGGTCATTATGACAGTGAACTGAAATGATCACGCCGTCACGACGCTGAATGTTACGGTGCATCCATTCGATTTGATCGGCATAGATGTGTGGTCCTGAAACTTCTACGGTTGCTGGCAAGTTCAAAATGACTTTATTGGTCGGTGATGCTTCCCAGATTTCAGTGACGGCATCGCAGACATCTTTTGCAACTTCTAATTCGGTTGCAGTAAAACATTCCGGGCTGTACTGAAATACAAATTCAGTTTCCGGCTGTTTTGCGGCATATTCTTTTACTTTCTGTGCAGCATTGATCGCTAACTGTTTTGCACCTTCTACATCAACATTCAAGACTTTATTGCGGAATGTCGGCGAGTTAGAATTATAGATATGTACAATGGCACGTTTTGCGCCTTGTAAAGATTCAAAGGTACGTTGAATCAAATGATCACGTGCCTGCACCAACACCTCGATATAGACGTCATCCGGGATATGACCTTCTTCAATCAATTTACGGGTGAAATCGAAGTCAATTTGCGATGCTGACGGGAAGCCGATTTCAATATGCTTGAAACCGATTTTGACCAACATCTGGAACATCTTGAATTTTTGCTCCATGTTCATTGGCTCAAAGATCGCTTGGTTACCGTCACGCAGGTCGGTACTCATCCAGATTGGCGCTTTATTGATTTCGTTGTTCGGCCATTGACGGTCTGGTAAGTCCACACGTTGATACATGCGACGGTATTTTTTACTTGGATCAGCCAACATCATGAGAGAGCTCCTTATGCTAACTTGGGTACCGTAATCTTGGTTAAAGCGGTGCGTGGGTCAGCGGCATAGATTTTGTCTATTCATTGGGTTTTAGTGACAGTCTGGTTCAAACCTGAAATATGGTCTAAATATTGGTGGTTTAGCTTCACCAAATGCACTAAATGCCTTACTTATAATTTAAAGTTTAATCCACTTATCCCGAAAAATTTTTGCTATTTTTATGGATTTTAGTCGTATGGTAATAAAGATTTTCTTATAAAGTTTAAGTGATGGAAAATATTTTCAATTATTTTTAATATTGTATTTTATATTTTCTTGATTTTAACATAATGCGTTATTTATTACGTTCAATAGTGCCATAACGCAGTATATTTTAATAAAAAATAAATCCAATGATTTTCAAAGATCATTGAAGTCAGGGCATCTTTTAAAGTTCAGCCCATTTACGCATTAAATTATGATACAGATTGGTCAGTTTCATAACTTCTGCATGCTGATCACCCAGCTGCATTCTCAGGTTTTGAATACTCTGATCCAGATTAAACAGCATATGCCGTTCTGCATCATCCCGGATCATGCTTTGTACCCAAAAAAATGAAGCAATTCGGCAACCGGAAGTGATTGGCGTGACTTCATGTAGGCTGGTCGACGGATACAGAATCATATCGCCGGCAGGCAATTTTACTTCGTGATAACCGTAAGTGTCTTCGACCACCAGTTCACCACCGACATATTCTTCCGGCTCACTCAAGAAAACCGTACAGGATAAATCCGTTCTGAGACGTTCATTGCTGCCGCGAATACGACGAATCGAATTGTCGACATGAAAGCCGAAAGATTCATTATTTTCATAGCGGTTAAACAGGGGAGGAATAATATCCAGTGGAATCGCCGCTGATAAAAATAAAGCATGCTGTCCCAGAGACTCAAGAATGATTGTGCTTAAATGCTGGGTCAGGGAATGATCTTCAGGCAGTTGCTGATTCTGTTTCACCGTTGCAGAGAGTGTACCCGCGGTAACTTTGCCGTTGACCCACTCAATCTTATTCATCTCCTCACGGAAATATTGCACCTGTTCTTTGCTCAGTACATTTGGAATATGATGCAGCACGAGAAACCCCTGAATAATCGTATTTTAAAAATAACATAGCCCCCATCAGGAGGCTATGCGGTTATATTGAATTAATATTTAAAGTTGACTGCCAGCACTGCACTACGGCCTTCTGCTTCAGTGGCATAGTGAGAGGCATAAGCTTTGGTGAAGTAACGTTCATCAGACAGGTTATTGACGTTTAATTGCAAATCAACATTTTCATTCACGTTATAACGCGCCATAGCATCATAACGGACATAACCTGGAACCCACTTGGTATTGGCTGCATCACCATAAACTTTATCCATTGCAACAGCACCTGCACCTAAAGTTAAAGCAGGTGTTACAGCATAGGTAGTCCACAGGGTTGCAGAATTTTTAGGTACATTCTGCATTTGCTTACCTTTGGCAGGGTTGTCAGGTGTACATACCCCTTGACGGTTACAGGATGGGCCCGGGTTCACAGTTTCACTGTCGAGATAAGTATAACCAGCAGATACAGCCCATTTATCTGTAATTTGGCCATTTACGCCCAGCTCAAGACCGTCTACTTGGGTTTCGCCGCCATTGGTATATGTAGCAGCATCCAGTTGAATCCGTGTATTTTGTTTTTCAGTACGGAACACGGCAGCGGTTAAACTCAGTCTTTCATTTAACACATCCCACTTTGTGCCGATTTCAAAGGTACGGCTCTCTTCAGGATCTAAGTCCATATAGGCTTGGCCAATTGCTTCTGAACCATCCCCGCCATCTACACCGACCGGATTGGCAGAAGTCGCATAACTTGCATAGATAGAACCATTTTCAACAGGTTTAAAGATTAATCCAGCCTGATAGGTCAGGAAGTCGGTATTATTTTCAATAGAGTCGCCAGTCGCATTTGTGGTTTGCTTGGTATCAAATTTATCCCAACGTAAACCCAAATCTAATAACCATTGCGGGCTAAACTCGATATTATCTAAGAGATAGACAGATGTAGTCTCGGTCGTGGTTGTCGTGAGATTTTTGTTGGTTGCGGAAGAGCCCAACCATTGATTACGTGAGTCTGGATTAGTTAATGATGTACACCATGCATCGTTGATAGCACAGTCGCTGTTGAAACCACCTGTGGTGGTACCTGGATAGCCTGGATAACTTGTTAAGTAGTTACCTTTGTCAGATTTTTGATCTGAGTACTCTGCACCTATATTAAAGCTATGCTTGAATGCACCTGTATTAAACTTACCTGTCAAAGCAAGCTGGTCGGTAAAGATGTTGGTATCAGTAATACGTGAGTTTATACGACGCCAGACTTTATCATTTAGCACGTTACCTTTGGAGTCATCTGGCTGGGTCCATAAGTAGTCATTTTTGGCAGTGCTATATACCGCTGTATTACTCAGGGTCAGGTTATCCGTTAAATCGTGTTCCAGTTTAATGGTGCCGATCTGATTTTCCTGTTTCTGGAAATCACGACTTAATAAACCATAATAAATGCCCTGTTTTACATCAACAGGTTTACCGATGGTGGCTTTTTTTGCCGCATCATACTTATAAGGAACACCTGAATCCGGCGTGTCGTCCGATTTTAAGTAGTAATAACTGAGAGTCGCGCGAGTAGGGGTGTCCAGACCAAAGCTAATACTCGGTGCAATACCGGCACGTTTATATTCTGCACCGTCTTTCTGGCCGGCTTTTTCATTTTGATGCCCCATGACTGCCACACGTGCCGCAATACCATTACCAAAGTCTTTGTTACCATCTAAAGTAATACGTTGATAATTATCTGTGCCGCCAGCGACCGAACCTTCTAGAAAATCGCCTGCTTTAGCGACTTTAGAAATCATGTTAATGCTACCGCCAGTGGTGCCTGCACCGCCCATGGCAGAAGCAGAACCTTTGGTCACTTCAACTTGTTCTACCGCAAACATTTCACGGTTTTGTGAGGTGGCATTACGAACGCCGTCTACATACATCGAACTTTCAGAGTTATAACCACGAATAAATGGACGGTCACCATTCGGATTACCACCTTCACCTGCACCCAAGGTAATCCCCGGAACTGTACGCAGTGCATCAGCTAAAGTCGTCACTTGTGTATCGGCAATCAGCTGTTTTGAAATCACTGAAACTGACTTGGGGGTGTCGAGTAAAGGCGCAACAAATTTGCTATTCGCAGATTGATCTACTTTTAAGCTGGGTGCTTTTTCAGCTTTGACTTCTTGATGAATAGTCTCTAACTGGATCACCTGTTCTTCTGCCATCGCAGATGCAGCTACCATTGATAAAGATGAAACAATTGCAGAGGAAACGATTTTTTTACGTGTTTTAATGAAGGTCATGTTAAACCTAATAAATGAATGCTAAAAATGTATGCGAATAATAATGATTCTTGTTTTTATTTTTATCTTTTTATCATGGGAATTCATGATCTTTAAGAAAATATTAAATGAGTTTTTAAATGTAATGATATAACAATATCTACTTAAGTTTTTGATTTTAATAAATATTGAAAAATTAATCTGATTATTAAATTTTTATTGAGAATAATGATGTCTATAAAGGGACATAAATTAGGGATTTTTCGTGGAGTACTAACCTAGCGATAATAAAAAACCCTGCCAGGGCAGGGTTTTAAATAACTTTCACTTAAATATTAGAAGTCATATGAAACAGATAGCCAGTAGTTACGGTCTGGAATATAAGTACCCGCTAAACCACTCGTCGTTTTAGTATATAGGAAAGCATTTTCAACTTCGTTATCACTATTAATAAATGACTTATAGTCGCCAAAGTCTTTGTTCAATAAGTTATTCACACGACCTGAAACAGTAACTTGATTGTTGACTTTATAAGATGCACCTAAATTAAATAGCTCATAGGCTTTTAACTTATTGCCGACAGCATCAATTTCACGACTTACATTGACATCGCTTAAATCAGGATCTATGAAACGTACACGGTCAGATTTATATTCAGCTTCTAACCAGGTAGTGAACTTATCATTCACATACCAAGTTCCTGTGAAGTTCAAAGCGTGACGAGGTGTATTTTCAATAGGATTACCTTTATTTTCACCTTCGGTAATTTCAGACTCTAACCAAGTATAGTTTGCTTTTACATCAAAGCTTGGAGAAATTTCATATTTAGCACTAAGTTCCACACCGTAGCTTTCAGCTTCGCCTGCATTGCCTTTAAAGCTAAAGTTTTGCTGATTATCAAAACTGCCTACAGTCATGCAGTTGTTTGCAGGTGCTTGTCCTGTTGGGCGACCTGCCCATAAACAGTTTTCAACGACGCGTGCATCACTGATAATAATATCTTTAAACTGAGTAAAGAACGCAGTGGTAGCTAAAGAGAAATTAGACAAGTTGTCGTAAACGAAACCAAGTTCATAGTTTGTGGTTTCTTCAGGCTTAAGATCTGGGTTGCCCAAAGTCACGTTTCGGCCTTGTGAGCTAAAACCATTGATTCCATTATGAAGGTCATTCGCTGTTGGAACTTTATAGCCAGTACTTATACCACCTTTTAAAATCAACTGATCATTGGTGTTCCAAACTAAATATGCGCGAGGTGTAAAGTGACCACCAAAAGCACTATGGTCTTCGTAGCGACCACCGAAAGTGAATGCAAGAGAATCCGTTAGATTCCATTCATCCTCAGCGAACACAGACCAAGAATCTTGTTTAAAAGCAACTCCATTACCTGCTGAGTTATCGATGGTTTCACCATCTTTATATTCAACACCAGCTGTAAGTTTATGGTTGCCAAGTGTTGAGATAATACGAGAATCAACGGTTAGGTCTTTATTTTCTAAAATACGATCTTGTGTACCATCTGAATAATAATTGTATTCAGGTACATTTCCTTTTGGAAGACGACGGCCTTCTTGTTCAGAAGAAACATAGCTTGCAAATGTTTTCCATTGACCTAAGTTAAGCTCAGCATCTACACCTGCAGAAATACGATCTCTTAAGAATTTGATCTCGTCTTTATATGAACCAATCCCTGATGGTAAACCTGTCGTACGGTTGAATTCGTAAAGTTCACCTAAACGGGCATCACTATTATCAAAACGTTGTTTAGCATGATCAAAGTCTACCCAAGTAGAGACGTTATCATTTATATTTAGCGTAAGTTTTGTACCCACAGCATAATTATTTGCTTCTACTGTACGTGGGTCACGACCTTGGCTACCTTCATCAATAGTTTTTGCGGGTGTAACAAGTCGATCTGATTGATCGCGGTGGAAAAACTCGCCACGTACTTGTATACCAAGTTTATCTTGAATCACTGGACCATTAACAACTGCACTGGTTTTCCAGTTATTACCAATATCAGAATTTTCTTGAATATTCTGTTCAACAGAAACGTTACCATTCCATTCTGATGCAACTTTCTTGGTAATAATGTTAATGATACCGCCCATGGCATCAGAACCATAGAGGGTAGACATAGGCCCACGAATGACTTCAATACGTTCAATAGAAGCTAATGGTGGCATAAAGCTTGTACTAAATTCACCAAAACCATTTGGACCAACTGAACCAGAAGTATTCTGACGCTGACCATCGATCAAAATAAGAGTGTAAGATTGATTCAGACCACGCATTTGGATATTTAAACCACCAGTTTTGCCTTGGCCATTTCGTACGTCGACACCTGGTACTTCACTGAGCGCATCTGCAATACTGGTAATACCTTTTTTCTTTAAGTCTTCTGCAGTTACTACACTAATAGAGGCAGGCGCATTTTTTATATCTTGTTCAAAACCTGCTGCTGAAACCACAATCGTAGACATTTGATGTGTTGTTGTAGGAGTCGTTGTCTCATTCACAGTCTCTGCAAAAGCAGATGTTGCTGTAACCCCAAGAATTGCCAATGTAAGTGGACGAAGACTAAAACTATGCATGACCAAATTCCCGAACCGAAGAATAAATTAGTATTGTTGCTCAAATAAGAAACTGGATATTAATGATAGTACTTATCATTTGCAATAAAAAATATACATTTTCTGCATTTAAGTGGGGTTGACTGAATATTTGAAAGGGTAGCAATTCGAATAAAAAAGACTTAAAAACTGGAACTCGCGCGTATTTTTTGTATATCCTTAAATGTTGTCATATAATGTGGCACATTTTTATAAACCTGTTATTACCAAATATATAGAGGAAGCCATGCAAGTAACTTCTGAAGCGGTTTCGGGCGTTGCCCGTCGTTTAAATGTTTCTGTACCGACGAGCCGTATTAATGAGCAATTTGAAGCTCGTTTAAAACGCACTGCTAAAACTGCGAAGATCAACGGCTTCCGTCCAGGTAAAGTGCCTGTAAACGTCGTTCGTCGTGAATACGGCGCTGGTATCTACCAAGAAGTTGTCAACGACATCATTCGTGATACAGTTTTCGAAGCGATCCAGCAAGAAAAAATCAATGCCGTAGGCATGCCGAACATTGAAAAAACTGAAATGAAAGACGACGCTTTAGTTTATGAAGCGACTGTTGAAGTTTATCCAGAAGTTGACGTGAAATTCGAAGGCTTGGAAGTTGAACGCAAAGCTTCAGAAGTGAATGACAAAGATGTTGAAAAGATGATTGAAAATCTTCAAAAACAACGCGCTTCTTGGGCTGAAACAAAAGGCATGGCTAAAAAAGACATGCAAGTAACTTTTGATTTTGAAGGTTCAATCGACGGCGAAAAATTTGAAGGCGGTTCTGCAGAAGACTTCAAACTAGTACTTGGTTCTGGTCGTATGATCCCTGGCTTCGAAGACGGTATCGTTGGTATGAAGAAAGGCGAAGAGAAAGTGATTGATGTAACTTTCCCTGAAGACTACCAAGCTGAAAACCTTGCTGGTAAACAAGCTCAATTCAAAATCACTGTGAAGCTTGTTGAAAAACAAAAACTTCCAGAAATCGATGCTGAATTCCTGAAAATCTTCGGTGTATCTGAAGAAGAAGGCATTGAGAAGTTAAAAGCTGACGTTCGTAAAAACATGGAACGTGAAGTGAAGAACGGCCTTCGCAATCAGGTTAAAGGCGCGACTTTCGATGCACTTGTAGCTGCAAACGAAGTTGAACTTCCAGCTGCTATGCTTGCTCAAGAAATTGACCGTCAACGTCAACAAATGATCCAGCAGTTCACACAGCAGTTTGGTGCTCAAGGTGCGAAAGCATTTGATTCAAGCATGCTTCCAGACGAATTGTTCAAAGAACAAGCTGAAAAATCTGTAAAACTTGGCGTACTTGTAAGCCGTGTTTTAGCTGATGCGAAAATCGAAGTAGATGCTGCACGTGTTGAAGCGTACATCGAAGATATGGCTTCTTCTTACGAAGATCCAAACGAAGTGATCGAATACTTCAAAAACGATGCGCAACAGCGTGCTCAAATCGAAGCAGTTGTACTAGAAGACCAAGTTGTTGATTACATTTTGGCTTCTGCTAAAGTAACTGATGCGACTGTAAGCTATGAAGACTTATTGAAAGAGCAGCAAGCTCGTCAACAAGGCTAATTTAGCTTTCGATAAAAAAGGCGCTTAATGCGCCTTTTTTTCATATTGATGCCTGAAAAAAGCATTTCTGTTTTTCACAAAACTAATGCAAAAAATATAATGGATTTGTTGGCGAATTTTTTGCAATTTCAGTGATTATACCTCATATTGTGATTATGGGTTAGGTCACAAAAAATTTAGGAATAAATAAACGTATGTATGTTCCAACGATTGAAAACGCTTTAGTGCCAATGGTGGTAGAACAATCCTCTCGTGGTGAGCGTTCTTTTGATATTTATTCACGCCTTTTGCGTGAACGTGTAATTTTTATGACGGGCGAAGTTGAAGACAACATGGCGAACCTGATCGTTGCGCAAATGTTGTTTTTAGAGGCGGAAAATCCAGATAAAGATATTCATCTATATATCAATTCACCAGGCGGTTCGGTAACTGCGGGTATGGCGATTTATGACACCATGCAGTTTATCAAACCTGATGTCGTAACGTACTGCATGGGTCAGGCAGCATCAATGGGTGCGTTCCTGCTGAATGCCGGTACCAAGGGCAAGCGTTATTGCCTTGAAAATGCCCGTGTCATGATTCACCAGCCATTGGGTGGTTTCCGTGGTCAGGCTTCAGATATTGAAATTCATGCACGTGAAATCCTGTTTATTAAAGAGCGTTTAAACCGTTTAATGGCTGAACACAGCGGTCAGGATTACGAGAAAGTTGCACGTGATACAGACCGTGACAACTTTATGACTGCTCAGCAAGCGAAAGAATACGGTCTTGTGGACGAAGTTTTAACTAAACGTCCATAAGTTTTAAAGATTGAGATAGTGGAGTAAATATGTCCGAACATCCTCAAGGACAAAAGCATTGTTCATTTTGCGGTAAAACGCAGTCTGAAGTCGGGAAGCTGATTGCAGGCGAGGACGCATACATTTGTAATGAATGTGTGGACGTATGCTTAGATTTGGTTCAAACCAGTCAACAGGTGGAAACCAATGACTGGGCCAATCGTCCTTTGCCGAAACCGCATGAAATCCGTGCGGCCTTGGATCAATATGTGATTGGTCAGGACGTCGCGAAGAAAACCTTGTCAGTAGCGGTTTATAACCATTACAAGCGCTTGAAAGTGCAAAATAATGGCAAGAAAGCTGATGATTCAGTCGAACTTTCAAAAAGTAATATTATGTTGGTTGGTCCGACAGGATCGGGCAAAACCTTGCTTGCACAAACGCTGGCACGTCTTCTTGATGTTCCATTTGCCATGGCAGATGCAACGACACTGACCGAAGCCGGTTATGTGGGTGAAGATGTAGAAAATATCGTACAGAAGCTTTTACAAAAAGCAGATTACGATGTCGAAAAAGCGCAGAAGGGGATTATCTATATCGATGAGATCGACAAGATTACCCGCAAGTCTGAAAACCCATCCATCACGCGTGATGTATCGGGTGAAGGGGTTCAGCAAGCATTATTGAAAATGATTGAAGGCACGGTTGCATCAATTCCGCCACAAGGTGGACGTAAGCATCCGCAGCAGGAATTCATTCAGATTGATACCTCGAACATCCTGTTTATCTGTGGTGGTGCATTCTCAGGACTTGAGAAAATTGTGCAGCAGCGTCAGGAAAAAGGTGGTATCGGCTTTACTGCAGAAGTGCGTAAAAAAGATGAAACCAAGAAGCTTTCTGACTTGTTCCGTCAAGTTGAAGCAACTGATCTGGTAAAATTTGGTTTGATTCCAGAATTTATTGGTCGTTTGCCAGTCATTGCCACTTTGGATGAGTTGGATGAAGAAGCACTGATGCAGATTCTGACTGAGCCGAAGAACGCGTTAACCCGTCAGTATCAACATCTGTTTGATATGGAAGATGTGGATCTGGTTTTTGAAGAATCGGCATTACGCGCAGTGGCTAAGAAAGCAGTTGAGCGTAATACAGGCGCGCGTGGTTTACGTTCGATCCTGGAAAATTCATTGCTGGAAACCATGTATGACTTGCCAAGCCGTAGCGATGTCGGCACTGTCGTCATCAATGAAGCTGTGATTAAAGGTGAGGCAGAGCCGGAATACCGTGCCAAGCGTCAGCCACATGATCAGCAAGAGACAGCAACAAAAATAGATTTAAAGGTGGTAAATAGCAAATCTGCTTAATTGCTATTCGTCCGAAACGTGCGAAAACTCCGTGTTTTCGCACGTTTTTTATTTCCAAAAATAAAGCTCGGTGTTAATCTGATTCACTAGGCGTGGATGCCTAAAACTTATAAAAAACAAATCGCAAAGCACTTGCATACAAAAGAATAAAGACGCAGTGAGGGATAAGCATGCGTGGAGTCGCAATTGTACTCATCAGCAGTTTGGCATTGCTGGGGTGTCATGGTAAGAAAGCCGTCGTTGAGCCTACACAGCCACTCAGCACTTTAAAAAATATCGATCTTGAAAAAAAACCGGGCTTTGTCGAGCAGCATCGTATCGGTATGTTTACCATTGGCGGTTGGGTCAATCAAAAGCAGGGAAACCAGTTTCAGACGGTGAAACCACAGCATGATGAAGCCGCTATTGTATATTTATACCGGCCCGATTCTAGATGGAATCGTCAGGAAATTGTCGCTGCCAGCCTGTTTATCAATCAAGAACATATTCCAAGCTTATTGCACAACCATTATTACTGGATTGAAGTGCCTGCAGGGACCTATCGTTTGAGTACCAGTCGACCGCTAGGCGCGCTGCATTTCCAGAAACCTAAATATCTGGATTTTACTGTCGAAGCGGGACAGTCTTATTTTATTAAATATGATGAAGAGAATATCAGTACACGCCGGAGTGTTTCCGGGCCGCTCATGCTGATGCCGGAAAAAGTTGGCCTGAATGAAATTGCTTTTACTCAGCTAAAATCAGACAGTTTTAACTTCGTGGCACAAGATCAGGAAACAGGCCAGATTCGTAAAAAAGCCCAAAAAATTGAACCGACTGCTTATGATCCATCATTAGATGTACAGTTGGAAGCACCTTTTAAACTTTGGGATCCGCGGACTTGGTAATTGACATTTTATTGAGAAAATATAATAAAAAAGCACCCTGAATGGGTGCTTTTTTATACAGATTTAATTAGCCCGCAGCAGCGTCAACTACTGGAATCTTACCAATTTTTGCTTGCCAGATTTTAGGTGCAGTCGCGTGAATAGAAGTACCATTCACATCAACCGCTACAGATACCGGCATATCTTTTACCACAAACTTGTAAATTGCTTCCATACCCAGGTCAGCAAAGGCAACCACTTCAGCTTCGCGAATAGCTTTAGACACGAGGTAAGCAGCACCACCGACAGCCATCAGGTAAGTTGCCTGGTTGTCTTTAATGGCTTCAACGGCAGCAGGACCACGGTCTGCTTTACCGATCATGCCGAACATGCCAGTTGCTTCAAGAACTTGACGCGTAAATTTATCCATACGCGTAGCCGTTGTTGGGCCAGCAGGGCCTACAACTTCGTCGCCGACTGGATCAACAGGGCCAACGTAGTAGATAAACTTGCCTTTCAGATCAACAGGAAGTTCTTCACCGTTGTTCAGCATGTCGACCATACGTTTGTGTGCAGCATCACGACCTGTATAGATTGTACCGTTAAGAAGAAGTGTATCGCCTGGTTTCCAGCTATTCATTTCTTCTTGGGTAATCGTGTCAAGGTCAACACGTTTAGAAGATGAAGAATCCCAAGTCACAGCAGGGTAGTCTTCAAGTTTAGGTGCTTGAATATGTGCAACACCTGTACCATCTAACTGGAAGTGTGCATGACGAGTCGCAGCACAGTTCGGGATCATACCAACTGGTTTACCTGCAGCATGACATGGATAATCTTTGATTTTAATATCAAGTACAGTGGTTAAACCGCCAAGACCTTGTGCACCAATACCCAAAGCATTTACTTTTTCGAAGATTTCGATACGAAGCTCTTCCATTTTGCTTTGTGGACCACGACGAAGCAATTCGTCCATGTTGATCTCTTCCATCAATGCTTCTTTGGCAAGCATCATGGCTTTTTCAGCAGTACCACCGATCCCGATTCCCAGCATACCTGGTGGACACCAGCCTGCACCCATGGTTGGAACAGTTTTCAGTACCCAATCCACGATTGAATCAGATGGGTTTAACATTGCTAGTTTAGATTTGTTTTCTGAACCGCCACCTTTGGCTGCCACAGTGATATCTACTTTATTACCAGGCACAAGCTTGTGGTAAATCACGGCAGGAGTGTTGTCTTTGGTGTTCTTACGACCAAATGCAGGATCAGCCAGAACTGATGCGCGAAGCACGTTCGAGTTTTCTAAATAACCCTGACGTACGCCTTCATTGATTGCATCATCCAGGCTCATGGTTAAATCGAATTTAACGTCCATGCCCACTTCAACAAATACGTTGACGATACCGGTATCTTGACAGATTGGGCGGTGGCCTTCTGCACACATGCGTGAGTTAATTAAGATTTGTGCGATCGCATCTTTAGCAGCTTTGTTCTCTTCACGATCATACGCACGGCTCATCGCTTGGATAAAGTCCTGTGGGTGATAGTAAGAAATGAACTGAAGCGCATCTTTAACTGATGTGATCAAGTCATCTTGCTTGATAATAGTTGTCATACAAATATCTCTTGAGCGGGCTGATAGCTAGCGGGCTAAATTATAAGACAAAAGAATCGGGTTGTGGGCATTTTGGGCGAGCATTGGCCGAAAGTTTATAGTTTAAGCAATCTGAGCAAGGACTTTAGCTATTCCATGGGTCAAATATGACAGCAAGTTGTCATATTCAATGTCATATTTCAGATAAAAAATACGCATAATTTTGCTTATTCCGTATTAAGCGATTGAATTTTATTAATTATTTTAAATTTAATAAAAAACCAGATTGTCATATAACTGTCATAAAACTTTTACATAATGCAGTTATTGAAACGGGAGATCCTAACAATGGTTACAGGTATTTTGATGGCAGCTGGTTTTTGTGTATATATCGCTGCAACTTGGATGTACGGTCAGAAAGAAGAGCAAGCCTAAGCTTTATCTTCTTTTTTATTTTAAGACCTCAAAGAATTAACCTATCTTCAAATCTTCAAATCTTCAAATCTTCAAATCTTCAAATCTTCAAATCTTCAAATCTTCAAATCTTCAAATCTTCAAATCTTCAAATC